>DATEEV010000427.1:0-18727 GCA_035281005.1 Microthrixaceae bacterium
CAGCGGGTGGACCTGGGGGGACTGTTGCGAATTGCAGAGTCTCTGGGTTGCGCCGTCGCTCCGAGGTGGCGGGCTGGCAACTCGGCTGCTCAGCGCCGCCGAGGCCGAAGCGACGAAGCGCGGGTGCTCACAGACAGTCCATTTCACCTACGACTTCCAGGCCAGGGGTCTCTACGAGCAGAACGGCTACGAGATCGTGGGTCGAGTCCAGGACTTTCCATCCGGCACCGACGCCCTCTGGTACCGCAAGCGCCTCGACGCGGCCGGATCGCGCTTCTAGTCAGCGCGCGACCGCGGTTCTCGGCGCCTGGCGTCCCGAAGCGCTCGAGCCGCTCCACGGCACTGCTCAGGCTTCGGTGTCGACGTCGCCCGCCGCGTAGACGCCAAGTAGGTCGCGTGCCGACACCACCCCGATGAATCGACCGTCCTCCTCGACGAGGACATGGCGGATGTAGTGCTCGCCCATCTCCGCTGCGACCTCGGCCACCGTGGCCGTGGCATCGCACCAGACGAGCTGTTTGGTCGCGACGTCCATGGCGGTCGAACCGTCGACCAGGCGGCGCCGAGCGATCGCTCTGATGAGATCACGTTCCGACACGATGCCCGCTGGCCGGTCGCCCTCACCGACGACAAGAGCGCCGACGTCGCTCTCCACGAGCGCATCGGCGACCTCGAGCAGCGACGCGTCCGGCTTGATGCGAGCTGGGTCGGCCACCAGAGCGGAGACGGGCAGGTCGCCAGCGGTTCCGAGCTCGGTCATGCGAGCAGTCTGTCGCGGAATTGCGGCGATGACGTGGAGGTCGGCGTCGCTGTCGAGTCGACGGGCGGGCTGGTTGCCACTCGGTGTCGGTGTCGATCAGGAGCGAACACAATTCCTGAACGGGTCAGCTGCGGTCGAGGACCGGGGACGTGCCGCTCACTCGGTGCCCGGGTCGTCCCCGGTGAGCTGGACCGACCGGGCGCGTTCCTCGGGAGTCACGACCTGCCCGTTCTCGGTCCGCTCCAGGAAGGAGTCCGGGTCCTCGGCAAGCGACACCGGCACCTCGTCCTCTCCGACCGTCACGCCGCGCATCTCGGGGCGCATGCCCAGGTGGATGTCGCGCAGAAGGACGGTGATGATCCCCGCCACCGGAATGGCCAACAGCGCGCCGAGGAGACCAGCCAGCTCGACCCCGGCGAGCGCCGCGACGAGGACGGTGAGCGGGTTCAAGCGGACGGTTCGCGCCTGCACGGCCGGCTGCAGGAGGTGGTTCTCCACCTGCTGGTAGACGACGAAGAAGACCAGCGCCACGATGCCGACTGTGGGTGACACGGTGAACGCGACGATGACCACGACGACCGCACCGATCACCGCGCCGACCAGCGGTATCAGGTCCGTGATCCCAACGAGGAGTGCGAGCAGTCCCGCGAAGGGGATTCCCGTTGCCAGCATCATGACGAAGCTCGTGCCCCCTGCGATCACCGAGATGAGGAGGTTGCCGGTGACGTAGCCGGTGACGGCGCTCGCGCAGTCGTGTGCGACGCGAGCGACGTGCTCGCGGTGGCGTTCGGGCACGAGCGCGAGGGCGCCGGTCAGGATCTTGTCACCCTCGAGGAGGATCATGAACGTGAGGACGAACACCGTGAGCGTGGCCACCAGGGCGGTGCCGATCATGCCCAGCACCTTCACGCTTCGGGCACCGAGCTGGCCGATGTTCGCACTGATGGAGTCGCTCTGCTCGCGGAGCTTTTCGTCCAGCCCGTAGCGGTCGAGCAACCCGCCGACCGGACCGCGACCCGCTTTGACGTCATCGATGTACTTGGGCAGGTCGTCGGCCAGCTGCGTGCCTTGCTCGGTCAACGGGCGCACGAACATGAAGACGATCCCCGTCAGCACGACCACCCCGAGCAGGAGCACCACGCCCGTGGCCACCCCTCGCCGCATTCGCAGCCGGCGCACGAAGAGGTCGACCGCGGGGTTCAGCGCGACAGCGAGGAACCCGGCGACCAGCAGCCACGTCAACAGCCGGCTGAGCGCGAGCAACCCGACGATCGCGATCCCCGCCAGCAGCACCGAACCGATGGTGGCCCAGATCGCGCGCCAAGGAACTCGCGTCTCAGTCATCATCGCTGGCGTCGATCATTCCCGGTCACCCCCGCGATTACCCGTTTGACCACCACGGCGAAACCAACCCCCTGATGGTGCATGCGGACGGTCCGATCGAGAACCGCGTGAAAGCCCGTGCCATCGGACCGTGACTCGGCAGGACCAAGCCTGCGCACATGGCTTCGGAGGCCACTGCTCGATCACCTCAGGGCCAGTGAATCAAAACTGGTCGTCGACCTGATTCCGCTTGCCAGTCCTGACCTTCCCGGCGCCTTCCCTCCCGGTCTCGTCTGCCCTGGCCTCGGAGTTGGAGGGGTTGGCGACTTCTTGAGTGTCACCACCTCGGTGGCTCGGACTGATGTTGTCTCTGATCACACCCTTGTGTTGTTGCTCGTCGACGGGGTGTTAGCGGAATTGCAGGAACCCAAAACTTCCCGGCACTTCGGCGCTGTTCTCGGCGGTCCTGGAGATGTCCGTGCACGCGTCTGGCCCGAATACGTGCACACCACTCAGCGTGGCGGCGCTCAGAGTGGTGTCCCGACGGTCGTCGGGGACGCCCGTCGCAGTCCAGGTCCCGGCAAGTCGGAATGCCGTCTCGTCGAAGCTGGATGAGATCTACGAGGCGGTGAGGTTCTCGGGGCAGGGCGGAGCAACTGCAAGGACCGGAGCAGCGCAGGTGCGCCTGTCTAGCGCCGGGGCTGTGCTGAGCGAACCGTGGGGATGCGACCACGATCCCGGGTCGTCATCGACTCACACACGACCCACCAGCCCCATACAGGCCCGCTGACCGAACGGCGCACAATCTAGATCTGGGACTCGATGTCCTGCCTGGGCGAAGGTGAGCCATGGAGTGCAGTCCGTAATCGGCCCAGTTAGGCAGCTAGGTATCACAGTCCGGATATTCGGGGCCATCATTCGAATAAAGAAGCCAGGTTGCCAGCGTCTCTGGATCCCTTTCAATGGTACAGATGGTACGGGATCTCAGGTCCGCTTTTTCAAGGTGGATGACCTTTCTATTGTCGTTAGTCAAAACGACAATATCATCGGATTCCGATAGAACATAACCAACCACGGGCTCGCCCGAAGCCATAGCGATGTTCTCTGAAGGAAGCCACATTTCATCAATCACTAAGATGATCGCACCAGAGGCTACAACCAGGAGAAGAACGTAACCCACAAGTATAGACCGATTGCGCTCCGGAAACGATCCTGGGCCAGGGTACTGACGCATTGCAAGCCGAACCTTCTCAGGGCTCTGCCACTCCTCAGGTTTCAACGTTCTTTCAATGAAGGACTGTTCAATCCCTAGGGTCCAAAGCCATCGACTAACTAGCGCAGCAAATGAGAAGACAAGAAAGACTGTGACTGAGTAAAGGACTAGTTGTAGCGGTGCCAGCAGGACCAACAGCAGGAGTCCGAGTACGCTTGCCAAAACGAGGCGAGTGGGGAACGACCTGCTCGAACTATATACGGCCGTGGCTAAGACATCGTATGAGCCGAAGCACCACGCAACCGCCACGATGTACGGCAAGGTGCTGAGAGTTAGAGATATGGTTGTCGGCACGGTCCCACCTGTCGACAGGATTGCCAGCATCGTGTTGACGCTTCCATGTGAGACGCTCGTGAGCTTGATGGAAACCAACACGATGGAGAATGCACTAAATATCAGCCCGAAGTGATTTAGGGCCAGACCTCGAAGGTCTGCCACAACGGAGACTCGTCGGGGCTGTTCATTCGCTGAGGTCTGTGGGGCTGCCTCATCTCCAGGTTCTTGCTCGAGCATCGAACGACGGTAGACGGGCAGGCGGCTATCGGAGCGCTTCTCAACAAAGCGGGTCAACTCCACCCGCGGATGTGCCGCTGCTAGCACTCGACCTGCACCCAGCTCGACGATGCTCATGCGAGCGCGCTGCTGATGTCGCTGAACGTTCCCCGGGATTGCTCACCCGCGACTCCGACGACATGCTTTCGCCCAAGGCGGACGGAGGGACACGACGTGCCGTCCTTTCGACGTTGGGCGGCGATCTCCATCACGGCTTCAGTCGTTCTCGGCGGGTGCTCATCCCGCGATGACGATGTGGTGGTGGCCCGCAGCCGACGACCACCACGGTCGACGATGAGGGCGCGACATCCCGATCCCGACGATCGTGGAGGCCGCCGGGGGCGCGGGGCGCCCGATTGGTGGCATGCGCTACGACGTCACTGAGTTCCGCTACGAGGAGCACGAGTACCTCTTCGAGGGCACGGCCCGACCTACCCGCCGGCGGAGCTACCTCCAGCGGCCGTATCGCAGCCGCATGATCGTCTGGACACCGAAGGGCTCGAGCCGCTTCAACGGCAGGCGGTTCCAGCTCACGGTTCTTGTTGACACTCCGCGGTCCTTCATGCATGGTTCCTTGCGGGGGCCAGGGAGGGTTGGTGCAATGACGGATGTATCCGAGAGGACGCATCCCGAACTTCCCGTGAACGATGCGGACTTCGACGCAACTCCCCACGCCGGGGAAGCGGCCGGTGCACTCCCAGAGCCGCGACGGCAGAGTGTGCGCATCGACACAGGCACGACTGAATCGGCTCCTCGGCACAATCTGCCGATCGCCCAGAGGTCAGGAGTGATCGATGGACTCGCCTCCGAGTAGAACGTTGGGCTCGCTGGCCAACCTCGAGGGCACCTCGAGGGCGATCAACGGCGATCGCCATGGCCTCGCCGCGAGCAGCTCTGCGCCCCCCGCACTCTCTGGTGACTCTCGGGCTGCATTTGGCGGACGAGACCTTCGAGGAGGAACCGGGGCGGCCCAGTTTGGTCTCGAGTTGCTCGGACAACCGACCGTCCGCCTCGACGGCGCGCACCCTGTGCCAGTACCCGCGTCGCTCCAGCCCTTCCTCGCGTTTCTCACCCTGCAGCGCGACACGGGTTGCCACAAGGACCACATCATCCACTGCCTGTGGCCCGATCTCGCCAGCGACGCGGGCCGCCGCCGCCTGAACACCGTGGTGTGGCGGTCGCGGAAGCTGTTCGGCGCGAATCGCGGCGAGGCGATCGTCTCGACCCGATCCGGCCACTTCGCCCTCGACCAGGAAGTTGTGTCAATCGACGTCGCGCCGGTTCTCGGCGCGCTCAGCGATGCCGGCCGATCGTCAGCGGAGAGAGGCGATGCCACAGCGCTCGAGGCCCTGAGCCGGGCAGTGCACGTCGACGTCGGGCACTTTCTCACCGGCAACTACGACGAGTGGGTCGTGCAGGCCCGGCACCAGCTGGAGGGCGCGGTGACCTGCGGCGTGGAGATCCTGCTCGATGCCGCGTCGGAGCCGAACGAGGCGATCGGATGGGCGAAGTTGCTCGTCGGTCTCGATCCACTCCGCGAGGACGCGCACCGTCGGCTGATTCGTCTTTACGCTGACGCCGGTCGACGAGCGGACGCGCTGCGCCAGTACGACTCCTGCGTCCGGCACCTGCACGAAGAGCTCGGCGCAGAACCACTGATCGAGACGACGCTGGTCGCCACTGCCGTCCGCGAAGGTATCGACCTGCCCCCCGCGAATCCGGCGGATCCGCGCCAGGCCCTGGTCGAGCTGCGCGACGCGCTGGCCTCGTGCCAGGTCGCGGTCGATCGCATCGAGTCCGCGCTGGCGTCGCTCCTCTCGGATTAGCGCTGTCGGCGCGGTTGCCGCCCGCTGGTGCCGCGCCGCGATCCAGCCGCGATCCGGCCGCGATCGGACGGAGATCGCCCTGTCGTAGAACGCCCTCATGTCTCCAGGCCGCTTGCCGGGCGCCAGTTCGTGAAACGGCGGGAGGCGACGGTGCTCGTCCACGCCTGGCTGGAGGAGCGCGAGATCCGTGGCCTTCACCGAGCGTTTCGTGGCCGGCTCACCTGCCCTGAACGCAACGAGACGGTCGGCTTCCTCTCTCCTGGCGAGCTCCACCACGAGCTCGATCGAATCCTGCGCGACGCCGGCCTGCTCGACACAGGTGACGACTGATGAGCGGCGCTGCGCCGATGAGGATGAGGGAGCCTGGGCAGTGATCGCGCACGCACTCACGATCGTGCGAAATGAGCTGGAGCGCCATCTCGCCGCCACCTTCGGCGGCAACCCTCCGCACACCGAGCTCGGAAACGTGGCCGACCTGAGCGGCAACAACAACGGCAACGGCCAGACTCGCAACACGATCCTCCTGTCGGTGGTGAACATCCAAGAGGAGCGCACCCTCAAGAACGGCCCCACCTACGTCCGCGACGACGTCAACTTGCGTGTCCGCTACGAGAACCCGCCGACGATGCTCAACCTCGCGGTGCTGGTCAGCGCGACCCACACCCAGTACAGCGACGCGCTCCTGGCGCTGTCGCGTGCGCTGATGTTCTTTCAGTCCCACGCGTCGTTCACCCATGAGAACGTGACACCGGAGTCGATGACCAACGGCGCTCCGGTCAACGACCTCGACCGCCTCGCCGAGTTCCGCCTCGTGCTCAACCTCTGGTCGCCCACCATGGAGGAGGTCAACGACATGTGGGGGATGCTCGGCGGCAAGCAGTTCCCCTTCGCCCTCTACTGCCTACGGATGCTCGAGATGACGTCACGTGCCCTCGAGCGCGAGAGCGGGCTGATCACCGAGATCGTCAACTCCTTCCCTCACAAGGACGCTGTGAGCTGACATGGCGATCGAGACCGGCCGGACCGTCTACACGCGACTGTTCGAGGTCCGCCTGTTGCACCACTACTGGCTCGACGACGGCGCGACTCCGTTCGACTCGATCGCCAACGCGTCCACGAGACGACAACGCCTCCTCACCTACGACGTGCGCCGCGTGCTCGGCGCCGACCCCAGCCTCTCGACCATGGAGACCATCGCCGGTCTGCGCGGGGTGTTCCGGATGACCGGCCTCGGATTCCTGGTCGCGGTGCCCTCGGACGCGGTCGTCCCGCTCGATTCGACCTTCGAGTTCCACGTGAGCGTGAGATCGCCTGAGTACGCCAATTACACGTCGCTCACCCTCCGACTCCAGTCGATCGTCGACGTGGTCGACGTCGCCGACCCCGAGACGCCCGTGCTCCACCGCTACAAGGCGAACGTGCCGGTCCTGTCGAACCTGACCGGCGCATCCCTCGGCACCGGGTCCGCCAAGCGACTGTTCCTGTCGCGCCCCTACCAGAACGGTGCGAGCTCCGGCGACGGCGTCGAGGCCCTGGTCACCTCGGGCCCGAACCTGCGCCAACTGACAGGCGATCCGCCGAGCGCGCCGTTCGAAGTGCTGGGCCCGAAGTCTGAGCACCCGATCTACGTCCACCAGGGCGACGTCCAACCGATCACCCCGCCGGCGGGCACCACCGGTGCTCCTGAGCGCGGCGTCGAGCTCGACGCCGACACGCCGCCGTCGGTCGTGGCCCTCGTCCGGCTCGCGCCTCGGCGAGCCGACGACAATTCGTTCAGCTTCACCATGGCGAACGGCACGCCTCGCAGCCCCACTCGGGTGTTCGAGGTCCATCTCCGGAACCGCTGGACCACGTGGCGGTACCGCAACCGCAACACCGGTTCTGTCACCTCGACGGAGCCCAACCCCCTGCCACTCACGTATTTCGGCAATGCCGGCACCAGAGCGAAGCCGTCGATCCTCTCGGTCGGCGTCGAGCGCGACGCCGGGCCCCCATCGAAGATCACCCGACTCGTCTCCGACATCTACGTCTAGCCCTCCGCAGGAAGGCCTCCACCAGGAAGGATGGTCATGGCCACCACGTACAAGACACCCGGCGTCTACGTCGAGGAGATCCCGAAGTTCCCGCCCAGCGTCGCCCCGGTCGCCACCGCGATCCCGGCATTCATCGGGTACACCGAGAAGGCGGTCGCCCTCGTCGCCGACGACCTGCTGCTCACGCCCAAGCGAATCGAGTCGCTGGTCGAATTCGAGCAGTTCTTCGGTGGCCCCCAACCCGAGAGCGACATCACGGTCACCATCACCGAGACCACGGTGGCCGCACCGGGCCTACCGATCGGCATCACGGCGGCCGCCGACCTCACCGAGGCCGCGCGCTCCAAGCACAACCTCTATTACGCCCTCCAGCTCTTCTACGCGAACGGTGGCAAGAGTGCCTACGTCATCTCGGTCGGCCCGTACAAGGCGGTCGCGGGGGCCCTCGACCTGGCCGAGCTCCAGGCCGCGCTCGATCCGCTGTCGAAGGTCGACGAGCCGACGCTGATCGTCATCCCGGAGGCACAGTGGCTTCCCATCGACGACTTCGCGACCCTCCAGGCCGCCGCGCTCCAACAGTGCGCCGACCTGCAGGACCGCTTCGTGATCATGGACGTGCACGGCGACGACATCTCGCTATCGGACCCGGCGGCCGATCTGCTCCAGGCCGTCGCCAACTTCCGCAACGCCAATCTCGGCGGTGCCCTGAAGTACGGCGCCGCCTACGCGCCGAACCTCGACACGGTCCTCGATTACGCCTACGACGTCGCCACGACCACCATCGCACACCAGCTCGACGGAGCTGCTGGCCCCAACGACGGCGTCAACCTCGATGACCTGGTCGCCGCGAACACCCAGTTGTCCGAGCTGGCGAAGGGAGCGATCCGAGGCCGTCCCGTGAAGCTGCCGCCGAGTCCGGCGATCGCCGGGGTGTACGCAAAGGTCGACGCTGAACGCGGCGTCTGGAAGGCGCCCGCCAACGTCGGCCTGGTCGCGGTCATGAGGCCGACCATCGAGTTCTCGAACGTCGAGAACGACGAGATGAACGTCGACCCGGTGGCCGGCAAGTCGGTGAACGCGATCCGTCCGTTCACCGGCAAGGGCACGCTGGTGTGGGGCGCCCGGACCCTCGCCGGCAACGACAACGAATGGCGCTACGTGAACGTGCGGCGCCTCTTCATCTTCGTCGAGGAGTCGGTCAAGAAGGCGACCGAGCAGTTCACCTTCGAGCCGAACGACGCCAACACCTGGGTGAAGGTGCAGGCGATGATCGAGAACTTCCTCACCACCCAGTGGCGCGACGGGGCGCTGCAGGGCATCAAGCCGGAGCACGCCTTCTACGTCAGCGTCGGGCTCGGCAAGACGATGACGGCGCTGGACATCCTCGAGGGTCGGATGATCGTGGAGATCGGGATGGCCGCGGTGCGGCCCGCCGAGTTCATCGTCCTGCGCTTCTCGCACAAGTTGGCCGAGAGCTGACGCCCGGTCCCGACCGCACGACACTGAACGGAGGCTGCCATGCCACAGGACTATCCGATCCCCCGCTTCCACTTCGAGGTCGACTGGGGCGGCGCGAAGCTGAGCTTCACCGAGGTCACCGGCCTCGTGATGGAGCGGGAGAAGATCGAGTACCGGCACAGCGCCAGCAAGGACTTCAACAAGATCGCCATGCCGGGCCTCGTCAAGAACAACAACATCACCCTCAAGCGCGGCACCTTCCAGGGTGACCACGATTACAACGACTGGCTCGACCAGGTCGCCAACGAGCGGGTCGAGGGACGCCGCGACGTCACGATCCGGTTGCTGAACGAGAAGCACGAACCGGTCGCGGCCTGGACCGCGGCGCGCGCCTTCCCGACCAAGATCACCGCACCGGATCTGAAGTCGGATGCGAACGAGACCGCCATCGAGAGCATCGAGATCGCCCACGAGGGCCTCAAGTTGCTGAAGATCTAGGGAGCCGGTCGGTGAGCACCTACTACCCGCCGTGGAGCTTCTACTACAAGGTCGAGTTCGAGGGCCGCAGCGAGCCGAACGAGGCGAACTTCCAGACCGTGTCGGGGCTCAACGTCGAGTACGACACCGAGGAGTACAAGGAGGGCGGCGAGAACCGCTTCACGCATCGGCTGCCGGTGCGCACCAAGTACAGCGACCTCGTCCTCAAGCGCGGGATGCTCACCAGCTCCGAGACCATCAACTGGTTCCTCGAGGCGTTCCGCGAGCGCGTCTTCCGACCCAAGACCGTCAACGTGATCCTCATGAACGAGAAGAGCGAACCGTTGCGTGCCTGGAACGTCGTACATGCGGTGCCCAAGAAATGGACCGTGAGTGATCTCAACTCGAGCGAGAACTCGATCGTGGTCGAGACCCTCGAGCTGACCTACCGGTATTTCAGCCTCGTGTGAGGACACCGACGAACGAGTGGATGCGACGTGCCGATCGAGATCAGGGAATTGCACATCAAGGTGGCGGTGAACGCTCCCGCGGGCAACAAGCCGGCCGGCGCACCGGGCCCGGCGCCCGGTGCCGAGGGCGACGCGCGGCAGGCCCTGATCGCGGACTGCGTCGAGCAGGTCATGGAGCTCCTGCGCGACCAGAAGGAGCGCTGAGCGGTCATGGCTGCCACCGGGAAGCTCGAGAAGATGCTGATCCTCGCGTTCGACTCCGCCGAGGACGCCGAGCGAGGCGGCGCGACCGAGGCCAAGGCCCGCTTCGAGGCCCTGATCAACCCCGAGACCTATACCCTCGAGTACAAGGTCAAGACGGCCGACGGCCAAGGGCAGGGCACGAGCGGCGCGCAGGCCAAGTTCGAGTACACGCTCCCCGAGGAGCTGAGCTTCGACTTCCTGTTCGACAACACCGGCCTGATCGACGGCAAGGCGAAACCTGACGGCGTCTTCGAGGAGGTCGACGCGTTCCGCAGCCTGCTCACGCAGTACCAGGGCGAGTCGCACGAGCCGTTCCACCTCAAGCTCGTCTGGGGGAACCTGATCTTCAAGGGCCGCGCCGTCGAGGTCGGGATCACCTACAAGCTGTTCAACCCCGACGGCCAACCGATCCGTGCCGTCGTGCGGGTCAAGTTCAAGGGCTCGGTCGAGGAGAAGAAGCGGGTCGCGATCGAGGACAGCCGCTCCGCGGACCTCACCCACCAGCGCACCGTCCGGCCCGGCGACACGTTGCCGCTCATGAGCTTCGAGGTCTACGGCGACCCGCGGCACTACCTCCTCGTCGCCGAGTTCAATCGCCTCGACGACTTCCGCCACCTCGAGGTCGGCCGGGCGCTCGAGTTTCCACCGCTGCCACCCAAGGCCGTCTCGGCGTGAGCGACACCTCGGTGATCCCGACCCCCGCGTCGCCCGATGCGTGTTCGATCAGCGTGCTGATCGACGGCACCGAGGTGTCGGGCGAGTTCCACGTGCTGTCCGCGTCGGTGTCCAACGAGCTGAACCGGATCCCCGTCGCGTCGCTGCAGTTGCGCGACGGCGAGGCATCCAAGCAGACCTTCGAGGCGAGCGACACCGACCACTTCGTGCCGGGCAAGGAGATCGAGATCCGTCTCGGCTACCGCGGCGAGAACGAATCGGTCTTCAAGGGGATCATCGTCAAGCACCGGATCAGGGTCCGCAAGAACGGCAGCCACCTGTCGCTGGAGTGCCGCGACAAGGCGGTGCGCATGACGAGTGGTCTGAGGAGCCGCTACTTCGTCGACACCACCGACGGCGACGTGCTCGACGAGCTGATCGGCGCCCACAGCCTGGAGCGCGACGTGGCCACCACCAAGCCGGCGCTGAAGGAGGTCGTCCAGTACGACTCGACGGACTGGGACTTCCTGGTGTGCCGCGCCGAGGCGAACGGCCACGTCGTCGCGGTCAAGGACGCCAAGATCACGATCGGCCCGCCCGACACGGGCACCGAGCCCGCCGTCACCGCCAAGTTCGGCGCGACGGTGCTCGAGCTCGACGCCGAGATCGACGCCCGCTGGCAGGTCAAGGGCGTCAAGGCCACCGCCTGGAACGCGACCGACCAGGAGCTCGTCGAGGCCGAGGCTTCCGAGCCGTCGGTCACCGACAGCGGCAACCTGTCGACCGCCGAGCTGTCCGACGTGATCGGCGGCGACCCGCACGTCCTGCGCCACGGCGGCAAGCTCGGCGAACCGGAACTGCAGGCGTGGGCCGACGGACGCCTGCTCAAGGACCGCTTCGCCAAGGTCCGGGGCCGGGTGCGCTTCCAGGGCTTCGCGGGGATCCACGCGGGCGACGTGGTCGAGGTGACCGGGATCGGCAAGCGCTTCGAGGGCAAGCAGTACGTGTCGGGCATCCGCCACACGTACGGCAACGGCAACTGGGAGACCGACGTCGCGTTCGGCCTGCACGCCGAGCCGTTCGCCACGGCGAACCCCGTGACGGCGAACACCGCGGGCGGTCTCCTGCCGTCGGTCAACGGACTGCAGACCGGCGTGGTCACCGCACTGGAGAACGACCCTGACGGCGAGGACCGGATCCAGGTGCGTCTCCCGCTCATCAGCGCGTCCGAGGACGGGGTGTGGGCACGGCTCGCGACGCTCGACGCGGGCGACCAGCGCGGCACGTTCTTCCGTCCCGAGATCGACGACGAGGTGCTCGTCGGGTTTCTCGACGACGACCCGCGGTTCCCGGTCGTGCTCGGCCAGCTGCACTCGAGCGCCAATCCCGCCCCCGAGACCGCCAAGGACGACAACCACCTCAAGGGCTATCAGAGCCGCTCGATGATGAAGCTGACCTTCGACGACGACAAGAAGATCGTCGTGCTCGAGACGCCCGGGGGCAACAAGCTCACCCTCTCCGAAGACGCCAAGACCGTCTCGCTCGTCGACCAGAACGGCAACTCCGTCACCCTCGACGACGGCGGGATCACCCTCGAGAGCACCAAGGACCTGACCCTCAAGGCGTCCGGCGACGTGAAGCTCGAGGGCGCCAACGTGGAACTCAAGTCGCAGGCCAAATTCAAGGCGGAAGGCCAGGCCGGCGTCGACCTCAAATCCAGCGGCACCTTGACCGTCAAGGGCTCGCTCGTCCAGATCAACTGAGGAGAACGCGGTGCTGCCAGCTGCCCGAGTGACCGACCAGATCGTCAGCACCGCCACCCTTGGCGTGCCGACGCCGATCATCCCGCCGGGAGCGCCGACGGTGCTGATCGCCGGCCTGCCCGCGGCCGCGGTCGGCGACAGCTGCGGCGTCGACGTCATCACCAAGGGCTCGGCGACCGTGATGATCGGCGGCAAGCCCGCCGCCCGAGTGGCGGATCTCACCGCGAGTGGCGGAGCGGTGATGCCGCCCGGTGCGACGACCGTCCTGATCGGCGGATGATGGCCGACGTCACCGATCTCACCGTCGACCGCCCGTTCCTGGGGCGCGGCTGGTCGTTCCCACCCACCTTCGACATCGCGCAGGGCGGTGTTCGCATGCTCGAGGCCGAGGCCGACATCGAGTCGAGCCTTCACCTGCTGTTGTCGACCGCCCGCGGCGAACGGGTGATGGTCCCCCAGTACGGCTGCAACATGGACGAGCTCGTGTTCGAGAACCTCGACACACGCATGCGGACCCTGATGGCCGACAAGATCGAGTCGGCGATCCTCTACCACGAGCCGCGCATCGAACTCGAGCGCGTCCAGGTCGACGAGGACGCCGACTCCGCTCTCGAAGGACGCGTGCTGATCGGCGTGACCTACCGCGTCAAGGCGACCAACTCGCGCTTCAACTTCGTCTTCCCCTACTACCGGGAGGAAGGCACTGACATCAACCTGACCACCACGGTCCAGCTGTTGCCGGACGAGCCATGACGACCCCCGACTGCTCGGAGAACACCGACCCGCTGAAGCTGGTGCGCGACGGCACCGACAAGGTGCAGCGCACCGAGGCCGCTCCCGATCCGGCCCGCGTCCCCGTCGACGAGCGTTGCCCCGAGCACGCGATGGTCTTCGCGTCCGCGTACGCGCAGTTCCTGCAGCACTTCGGTCTCACCAACACGGTCGACGGCAACTGGCAGCCGTTCTTCGCCGGCGACGTCTCCGCGCAGCTCGCGGTCGTCGCGATCGAAGACGTCACCGTGTACCGCTCCACGCTCAAGGCGCTGCTGCGATCACTCGAGGACCCCGAGCTGCCCGCCTCGGGTGCCGACATGAAGGAGGCGCTCGGCGCAGTGTTCGACTGCCTCGGCACGCTGGCGGCCCGCCTCGACACGCTCAAGGAGGGCCTCCCCGCCGACCAGCCGCTCGAGGCGACGCTGCGCAACCTGATCCAGGGCCAGCTGAGCCCGATGCTGCGGCGCCTGATCGGCTACTTCCGGGCCGGCGCGCTGCTCTCGGTCGTCGAGCCGGCCGCGGCGCCACTGAGCGACATCGTGATCCTGGGACGGCCGGTCGAGTCGTTCAACACCTTGCTGACCGGCGACGGACTGTCCGACGACTGGGCCGAGGGAGTCGAGGTCGCCGATTGGGCGGCGTACATCGCCGTCGCAGCCGCCGGCTACGTCGGCGCCTACGGGCCCGGGGCGAACGACGTCGACCGAATCAACTACCTGGCCGGGCACAACCTGTTCAACGCGATCTGCGAGACGTTTCTCGCGGTGTTCGCCCGGGTCGTCGACGAGGCCCGCCTGGCGCTCGACGCGAGCTTCGAATGGGCGGGTCACCAACCGCACTACGCGCTGTTCCTCGCGTTCCTGAAGCTGTTCGAGCACGCTCGGGCCGAGACCAACACCCTCACCACGCGCCACCTCGACTTCTACTACCGCCGGGTGCTCCAGTTGAAGGAGCGACCGGCGCAGCCCGGCCAGGCGCACGTGCTGGTCGAACTGGCCAAGCACGCCGCGGCCCACCAGTTGACCGAAGGGACTCTCCTGAAGGCCGGCAAGGACGATGCCGGCGCCGACGCCCACTTCGCGGTCGACCGTGAGCTCGTCGCGAACAAGGCCAGCGTCGCCGAGCTGAAGAGCCTGTACCGGCACCACAACACCCCGGGGGAGACCCTCGCCTTCAACGACGATCGGATCTTCGCCGTGCCGCAGGTCGACACCGCGGCGGAGTTCCACCCGTTCGCGAACAAGGTGTTCGAGGACGGCGACCTCACCCGGATCGACATGCCCCAGGCCGAGGTCGGGTTCGCGATCGCGTCGCACCACCTGTGGCTCGCGGAGGGAACCCGACGGGTCACGGTCGTGTTCGAGAACGTGACCGCCGAGAACCTCGGATTGGCGGCACCCGATCTGTCGTGCCGGTTCACCACCGAGAAGGGCTGGGTCGACGCGGAGGTCGACGACTACACCGCGACGGCCGGGGGCGTGGAGATGACCCTCGTGCTCGACGGGAACGCGCCGGCGGTGACCCCCTACGACCCGAAGGTGCACGGCTACCGATTCGACACCTCATCGCCGGTGCTCGTCGTGCTGCTGCGCCATCGTGTCGACTCGGCGTGGGACTACGCCCAGCTCGAGAAGCTGCGCACCACGAGGGTCCAGCTCGGCGTCCATGTCCAGGGGCTCAAACAGCTCGCACTCTCCAACGACCACGGCGCCGTCGACAGCTCGAAGCCGTTCCTGGCGTACGGCGCCGCGCCGACCGCCAACAGCTCGCTGGTGATCGGCTCGAAGGAGGTGTTCCAGAAGCGCCCCTGCGTCGTGGTGCTCCACGCCGAGAAGATGGTCGAGGCGGTCGCCAGCGGTACGAACCCCCAGCTGAGCGTCGAGTACCTCGACGAGGGGACGTGGAAGCCGTTCAACCCGGCGATCGCGTACGACGACGACGTCAACTTCGACAGCTCGCTGCTGTACGCGCTGCCGCTGCCGGCTGTCGAGGAGCCCGACCTGACCCCCAACGAGGCGTACTCGACCTCGAGTCGCACCGGCTTCGTCCGACTGCGGCTGGACGGCGGTTTCGGCACCGACACCTACCCGACCGCCCTGGCCACCTGGATCGCGCAGGGGAGCGAGGGAACCGCCCCGACGGCGCCGGTCGTGCCGAACCTCAGCTCGCTCTCGATCGAGTACCTCACGCTCGACGCCATCGACCTCACCCAGCCGCCCAGCGAGGCCCGCGGTCGGTTCTTCCAGATCAGCCCGTTCGGCAACGCCGAGCAGCTTCCCCCGAGCGGGTCGGGCGGGGTGGCGATCCTCCCGCAGTTCCGCGCGGGAGCCGAGGCGGCAGAGGGCGAGCTCTACATCGGCGTCGCCGGCCTCGTACCGCCGCAGAACCTCGCGTTGTTGTTCCAGGTGACCGACGGCACTGCCAACCCCTTGGTCGTGAAGCCCGAGCGTCACCTCGAGTGGACCTACCTGCGCGGCAACGAATGGGCGCCGTTCCCGCTCGATGCGGTCGGCGACGGTACCGACGGCCTGCTCGCCTCGGGCATCGTCACCCTCTCCGTTCCCGACGACGCGGATACCGAGCACACGCTGTTGCCGAGCGGCCTGCACTGGATCCGTGTCGCGGTCGCGTCGGCCAGCGATGCGGTCTGCCGGCTGCTCGTGGTCGCCGCGCAGGCGCTCCGTGCGACCTACGTGGTGCCGGACAACGGATCGTCGTCGCACACCTACGAGCTACCCGCCGCCACGATCACCAAGCTCGACACGCCCGACGCGGCCGTGAAGAGCATCGCCCAGCCGTTCCCGACCTTCGGCGGCAAGCCGGTCGAGACCACGCTCGCGTTCGCGACCCGCGTCAGCGAACGGCTGCGCCACAAGGACCGGGGGATCACGCTGTGGGACGACGAGCACCTGGTCCTCGAGGCGTTCCCCGAGATCTACCAGGTCCGCTGCCTGAACCACACCCAGTACGAACCGAGCGCGAGCGGCACTGGCATCTACCGAGAGCTCGCCCCCGGCCACGTCACCATCGTGACGATCCCCGACCTGGCCGTGCCCAACCCGCGCGACCCCCTGCGCCCGTTCACGAGCCTGCGTGTCCTCGGCGAGATCGAGCGGTTCCTCGCCCGGCGGGTCTCGTGCTTCGTCGAGCTCCACGTGCGCAATCCGCAGTTCGAGGAAGTGCGCGTCGACCTGCGGGTGCGCTTCCGCGACGGCGTCGACGAGACGTTCCACGAGAACCGCCTCAGGACCGAGATCACCCAGTTCCTCTCGCCGTGGGCGTTCCGCAGCGACGCACGCCCGTCCTTCAACGGCAAGGTCCACAAGTCGGTGCTGGTCAACTTCGTCGAGGAGCGGCCCTACGTCGACTACGTGACCGACGTCCACCTGTTCCGCCGCCTCCCCGGCGCCACTGCGGACGGTCCGGACCTGGAGGAGGTCGCCGGGTCGCGTGCGGTGTCGATCCTGGTGTCGGTGCCCGCCGACGAGCACACCGTCACCCCGATCCACGACGACGACGACCTCGTCGGCGAGAAATGCGCCTGTGGACCACTGGTCGAAATGGCGGACACGCTCTGATGGGCACCGCGAGCGACTTCTACGAGCTCCGCCGCAACGGCATCGGTCACATCGAGCGCACCGGCGCAGCCGAGTGGACCGACTACAACACCCACGACCCGGGCATCACGATCCTCGAGTCGCTCGCCTACACCATCACCGAGCTCGCCTATCGCAGCGGGTTCCCGATCGAGGACATCCTCGCCTCGGCCGCCACGGGCGCGACCCCGGACGATCCCTACCCGAACCAGACCTTCTACTCGGCTCGCACGATCCTCACGGTCAATCCGACGACCGCGCTCGACTTCCGCCGGCTGCTCATCGACGTCGAAGCGGTGCGGAACGCGTGGGTCGACTGCAAGGGGTGCGGCTGCGACGCGCCGTTCTACGCGTGGTGCGACGACAACGAGCTCGTCGTCTCCCACGACCCGTCCGAGCGCAGCGACCCGAACCTCGCCGTGACCCGGGTCGACCTCCGAGGCTTCTACGACGTGCTCCTGGAGCTCGAAGCCGACCCCGACCACGGCGACCTCAACGACCGCAAGATCGTGCGGCGCCGCACGGTGATCGACCCCGATGGCCGGCGCCACACCATGACGATCGAGGTGCGCTTCCCCCCGTGGGGGCTCGCCCGCCGCGAGGAGCGGCTCGACCTCGCGACGGACACCGAGCCGTTCCAGCTCAAAGTGGCCGTCCCCACCCGCACGGGGACCACGCCCGTCGACGACGCCGAGTTGCGCAACCACTGGTTCGACGTCTTCTACGTCGACTGCGAGATCACGCTCGCCGACAACACGACGATCTCCATCGAGAACGCCTCGGTGCGGCTCTACGGCGATGGCACCGTCCGCCGACAGGCCACGGTCACCGAGCTGCTCGGCTGGCTCCGCGACAAGAGCGCGGAGGGGTTCGTCGAGCCGTACCGCCGCAAGCTCTCGGTCACCGACGCCGCGATCGACACGGCCAAGCAGGTCCTGCACTCCCACCGCAACCTCGACGAGGACTACTGCCATGTCGACCTCGTCGAGATCGTCGAGATCGCGGCGTGCGCGGACATCGAGGTCGAACCCAGCGCGGACATCGAGCTGGTGCAGGCGAGGATCTGGTTCGAGCTCGAGCGGTACCTCGACCCGCCGGTCGAGTTCTGGTCCCGCGACGAGCTGCTCGCAGCCGGAGAAGCGGTCGAGGAGATCTTCAACGGGCCCGAGCTCGACAACGGGTTCCTGACCGAGCAGGGCCTTCGTGACACCGAGCTCCGCAGCGAGCTGCACGTCTCCGACATCCTCGATCGGCTGATCGACATCGCCGGGGTCGTCAGCGTCGACAACCTGGTGCTCACCGCCTACGACGCGAGCGGCAACCCGATCACCGGCATCTCGGATCCCAGCTGGTCGAACGGCGAGCCGGTCTTCGACCCGAGCCGGGTCAGCGCCGCGTGGTGGCTGTCCATCCCGCCCCACCACCGGCCGCGCCTGCACCGCCGCCTGTCGCAGTTCCTGTTCTCGAGCAACGGCCTGCCGTTCGTGCCCCGCGTCGACGAGGCGGAGGACACCCTCGTCCAGCT
>DATEEV010000428.1:0-4313 GCA_035281005.1 Microthrixaceae bacterium
AGCACGACGCGATGCGACTTCTGGCGATCCGCGACCACGTCGAGAGTCATCTGTGTGCCGCCGCAGACGCAGCGAGCGCGGGGGTGCGGCCGGAGGTCAGCGCCAAGTTGTTGCGCCGCGCCGCCAAGCAATTGCCCGTGCTGGCTGCACCACGCGTCTGACCTGCCGGCCCTTCGTCGACGCGATCGCGCCCGGGTCGACGTGTTGGCCCGCGCGGTTCACGGCTGAGTCGGAGATGCCGCTCGACGGCTGATCCGCCGGGGATGCCAGCACCCGCCGGGTGGGGGTGGCCCTCACCATTGCTGTCCGAACCCGGAAAGTGTTTGCTGGCCGCGTGACCTCTGCGGTCGCCCTCTGGGTTCGCGCCGAATGGAGACGGCGGCGCCTCGCCGTCGTGGGCTTGACCCTGCTCGTGGGCATTGCCGGTGGCCTCGTGCTCGCGGTCGTCGCCGGAGCCAGGCGGACTTCCACCAGCCTCGAGCGTTTCACGGACGTCGCCCGTTCGGGCGACGTCCTCATCGAGGTGGGTGAGGTGGACGACGCGAGCATCGAGCAGCTGCGGCGGTTGCCGATGGTCGCCGACGCCGGCCTCGTCGCGCTCACGTTCGCCATCATCGAGGGCGTCGACAGCGACCTGGCTCTGATGGTCCCGCTCGACGATCGGGTCGGCGACACGGTCGAGCGTGACCGCTTGCTGCGGGGCCGTCGTGCGGAGCAGGCCGACGAGGTGGTGGTGAACGAGACCACTGCCGAGCTGGCGGGCGTCGACGCGGGGGATCGCGTCCAGATCGCCACCATGACGCCCGAGCAGGTCGACGCCGAGGAGTACTTCCCTCCGCTCGGCCCCCAGCTCGATCTCGAGGTGGTCGGCATCACCCGCGCCCCGAGCGACCTGATCGCCCGCCCCGAGGGAGCGTTCGTGACTCGGCCAGAGGTCTGGGCCGCGATCGAAGGGCGGGTCGACCGGTTCACCCGCTACCTGTCGGTCCGCCTGAAGCCCGGGGCGTCGGAGGGGGACTTCGTCGGGGCGGCCAGGGACACCGTCGGTGATCGTGATCTCTCGGTGTTGCCCGCGGACGTGCGACTGAAGCCTGCTCGCGACGTCATCTCAGCGCTCGCCATTGCGCTGGTGGTCGTCGGGGTGGCGGCCGCCGTGGCGGCGATGGTGGCGATCGGCATGGCGATCGTCCGCCACGTCGCGAGCTCCGAGCAGGACCTGAGCGTCGTCGGGACCCTCGGGATGACACCAGCGGCACGCCTCCGCGGCGTCCTCGTGTCGATCGCCCCGATCGCATTCGGCGGTGCGGTGCTCGCAGCGGCCGTTGCCACTGCGGTCTCGCCGGCCACCCCGATCGGCCTGGCCCGCGATGCCGAGCCGTCTCCGGGCGTCGCCGTCGACTGGTCGGTGATCGGCCTCGGGGCTCTTGCAATCATCGTTCTGGTTGCGGGGTCGGCGACCGTTGCCGGGTCGCGGGCGCTTCGCCCGCGACAACGGCAGGTGGTCCGGATCGCGGGATCCCGAGCCGTCGCCGCGGCGCGCCGTTCGGGCGCCGGCCCCGCAGTGGAGACCGGAGTCCGGTTCGCGCTCGAGCGCGGCTCGCCCGCGCTGCCGGTCCGCTCGGCGATCGGGGGATGTGTCGTCGCGGTGCTCGGTGCGGTGGCCGCCCTCACCTTCGCGGCCAGTCTGGACCGCCTCGTCGAGACACCGGCTCGATGGGGCGCGACGTGGGACGTCATGTTGAACTTCCCGTCGGACGAGGTCGACCAGCCTGCAGCGGCCTTGGCAGCGGACGAGCGCCTGGAGGCAGCCGCGCGCTGGGACGCCGGATCCTCCTTCGTCGGAGGTGAGGCCCTTCGCGCCTACGGCCTGCGCCCGCTACGCGGCGACATGGGCTTCTCGTTGTCGTCGGGGCGCCAACCCCGTCTCGACGACGAGGTCGTCATCGGGCCCGAGACCGCGTCGCGACTCGAGGTTGCGGTGGGCGACACGATCGACGTGGCGCGGAGCTCGGATGAGGAGCCCCGGACCGTGCGGGTGGTCGGGATCGGACTGTTCCCGGAGCTCGACGAGGGAAATTTCTCCGACGCCATCGGCTATTACGGCCGCGGTTTCGAGGCCAACGCCACCGTCTCCGACCTGTTCGAGGCGTCGCAGGTCGTCGTCCGGTTCGACGACGAAGCTCGCGCCGGTGGCATCGAGTACCTGCAGGAGCAGTACCCCGCCGCGATCTCCGGCGAGAGCGTGCCCCTGCGACCCGGGAGCATCGGCAACCTGGCCGCGCTCCGAACGCTGCCCTACTGGCTCACCGCGGTGATGGCGACGCTCGGGATCGCCTCGCTGGTGAACGTGTTGGCCACGACGAGGCGGCGCCGGAGAGTCGAACTGGCAACGTTGCGTTGCCTCGGTCTCACCCCGCCACAGACCGCGGGGTGCATCGTGAGCCAGTCACTGACGATCGGGGCGGTCGCGGTGATGATCGGGATTCCCGCCGGGCTGATCGTCGGCGGCACGGTGTGGTTCGCGGTGGCGGAACAGACGGGCGTGGCGACCGATGTCGCGCGTCCGGTGGGATACGTGGTCGTGGTCTCCCTCGTGACGATGGCGGTGGCGGGGCTCACGGCGACTTTCGTCGCGAGGCGCTCCGGAGCGTCGCCGCCTGCTCGGTGGTTGCGAGCCCCGTAGGCGCCACGGGCCTGCGCTGATCAGCGATCTGCCCTTCCATCCGGCGCCGGTCACTGTGAGCATGAAGGGATCGCCGCTGACTCGAGGAGGTCAGGATGCACGCGAACGTCGGTGACAGGATCGTGATTCGGGGACACCGGATCCGTGAGCGGGTCCGGGTGTGCGAGGTCCTGGAGGTGCGGGGGCCCGATGGGGGCTCGCCCTACGTCGTGCGGTGGAGCGACGACGGCCACGAAGGGCTCTTCTTCCCGGGCCCCGATGCGGACGTCGAACCTCCGGGGCATGACAGCCCTGCTTGACCAGAGACCGAAGCCGGACCGTAGCGAGGTCGCCTCACCGGACGGAGGTGGGGGAGCGTCCGGCGAGCAGGCGAAGGAGATCGGCGATCGTCGATCGGGACACGACATGGACCGCCCGGGCGGTCGGCGAGTGGCCGATCGCGTGGCGGGGTAGCCGCACACGCAGCGCGCCGGGCCTGGTCCGGAACGACAACGGGGGCTCGAGTCGGAGGGCCTCGCCGTCGACCCCGATCTCTACCGGGGCGCCCGAGTCGATCCGAAAGTCGGCGGCTGTCCACTCCAGCCAGCCCTGGAACCGCGTCGCTCGACCCGTCATCTCGAGGGCGACCATCCGACCGGCCTCCCGGGCGCTGCCGATCCGTACGGCCACGATGCCGAGCGCGCCGTGGTCCAAGCGTTGCCTCGTGCCCCGCCCCAGCAGCTCGTGGAGTTGGTAGGGGTCGTTCGACACCAGGATCACGTCCGCGGTGTCGTGTGCGGTCCCATCGGGACCCGTGAACCGCAGGTCGGGCGGCGTTGCGTCGGGACCGATCAGGTCGGGCAGCATCGCAAGGACGGTGCTGCGCTTGGCGTCTCGGTACTCCGGCGCCTGCACGACTGCGGCATAGACGCCGGCGGACGCGTTGTTCACGAAGACCCGACCGTTCACCTCGGCGATGTCGACGCGACGCTCGACCCCGTCGCCGAACGCGTCCAGCGCGCCGACCACGTCCTCGCGGTCGAGCCCCAGGTCGAGGGCGAAATGATTCCTCGTCCCACTCGGGACCACGACGTGGGGCACGTCGTGGGCAATGGCGGCGGTGGCGACCAGCGCCTGCGAACCGTCGCCGCCGGCCATGCCGACCACGTCCGCGCCATCGGCGATCGCCTTCTCGGCGAGTTGCAGAAGGTCGTCACCCGGCTCGAGCACGATCGGCTCGATCCCGCGCGCCCGGCACTCGTCGACGAGGTGGAATCGCTCGGCCTTGCCCCCTCCGGACTTCAGGTTGATGAACAGGACCGGGTTCCGTGCCGGCGGCACCGGATTCCGGGACAGCGCGATGCGTCGCATCGCCCGAACGGAGCGACGGAGCGCGACGCGGGCGGACGCGACCGCGAGGACTCCGAGGGCGGTCGCCACTGCCACCCGGAGCCCGTGCATCTCCGCGGCGAGGAAGCCGGCGATCAGCGTGCCGACGCCCGCGATCGCCACACCGACCCCGATCCATCTGCGAACACCGCGCCGGCCGAGGGCGTACCACCCGGCGACGACGCTCACCAGGATGCCGACGACCACGATCACGACGGCGCGCCAGCTCGAGTGGACCCCCACGACGACCACGAGGATCGCC
>DATEEV010000429.1:0-2836 GCA_035281005.1 Microthrixaceae bacterium
CGCCGTTCGCTACGGGATCGACGAGTGCCAGTACGGCCATGACGAGATCGCCGAGTACCGGCGCGCGTCGGTGACGGCGACACCGCCGCGTGCCGTGACCCGCACCGTGGTCACGACGTTCGGCGACGACTTCGCCACGGCCGACCTCGAGTTCGTCCCCGACGGCAGCGACGTCGTCGGTCGCCAGTCGCAGACCTGGGTCCGCGTCGACGATGGATGGCGGGTGACCAGTGCCCACGTGTCCTGGCTGTCTGGCGAGGGGCCCGAGCCATTCGTTCCCCGCGATTGAACAGGCCGCGCGGCGCAGCGGTCGTCGCGCAAACGGTTCACAGGCGAGTAACACGGCGGTCGTGCCCGTGAAATCGGGGGTTCTTACGGTGCGCCGATCATGTATACGGCACCGTATGCAACGGCGACACGATCGGATCAGGCCTACGCAGACCTGAAACGGCGGCTGCTCGCGGGCGAGTTCCCGCTGAACCAGCGCCTCGCCGAGGAGCGCCTCGCCAACCTGCTCGGTGCCTCCCGCACGCCCATCCGCGAGGCTCTGCTGCGGCTCCACGCCGAGGGCCTGGTCCAGCGCCGCGACGAGGGTGGATACGGCCCGATCGTGCCCGACGTCGAGGTCATGCACGAGCTCTACGAGGTCCGCGGCGCGCTCGAGGTGACGGCCCTGCAGCGCCCTGCGGTACACGGCACCACCCACGACGCTGGGATCCTCGAGGGTCTGCGTGAGGAGTGGCTCGAGCTGCAGGCCGACCCCATGGTCGGGCCCGATGCCGAGTTCGTGCTGATCGACGAGACCTTTCACCTCACCCTCGCCGAGGCCAGCGGCAACGCCGTGTTGGCCGAGCTCGTCCAACAGGTCAACGAGCGGATCCGGGTCGTGCGCATGCAGGACTTCCTGGCGGACGGCCGCATCTCGGCGACGGTCGCCGAGCACCTCGAAGTGCTCGACGAGGTGCTTGCCGGTCACATCGACCGGGCGGAGCGCCTGCTCATCACGCACATCAACCTCTCGGTGTCGGTGGTCGAGGACCGCGTGCGCCGGGCGATCACACGAATGGTGGCAGAGCGATGACTGACGTCCACACGGCCGAGGACGAGCCCGACACGTCCGTCGACCTCAGCTCGGCGGGCCAGAACCTCGACCGACCACCTGCCGCGCTCGAGGTCCGCGGCCTGACCAAGCGGTTCGGCAGCCTCGTCGCCAACGACTCGATCCAGATCCGGGTCGAGCGCGGCGAGGTGCACGCGGTGCTCGGCGAGAACGGCGCTGGCAAGTCGACCCTCATGAAGCTGATCTACGGCGTGTACCACCCCGAGGAGGGCGAGATCCTCGTCGACGGCGTACCCACCGAGATGACATCTCCGAGCGTCGCCCGCCAGGCAGGCATCGGCATGGTCTTCCAGGACCTGCGCCTGACGCCCGCCTTCACCGTCGCCGAGAACGTCGCCCTGGCCCTCCCGCTGAAGGGGCCGTTCCTCGACCGGCGCGGGCTGGCCAAGCGGGTGTCGGCCGCGTCGGAGCGCTTCGGGCTCACCGTCGACCCCAACGCCCTCGTGCGACACCTCTCCATCGGTGAGCGTCAGCGGGTCGAGATCCTCAAGGTCCTCCTGGCCGAGGCCCGCATCGTGATCCTCGATGAGCCCACCTCGGTGCTCGCCCCCCACGAGGTCGAAGGCCTCTTCGCCGCGGTGTCGACCCTGCGTGAGGCGGGGTTGTCGGTGCTCATCATCACCCACAAGCTCGCCGAGGCCCGGTCGATCGCGGACCACGTGTCGGTGCTGCGCGGCGGGAAGATGGTGCTCACCGGTGCCACGCCGGCGTCGATGACCGATGACGAGCTCATCACCGCCATGGTGGGCAAGACCGTGCCGGCGCTCCCCCGGGAACGTACGCCCGTCGTCGCCGGAGCGACCGCGGCGCTCGCGCTGCGTGGCGTCGACGTGAAGTCCGAGGACGGGTCTGAGGCATTGGTGGGCGTCGATGTGGAGGTCCGCAGTGGCGAGCTCGTCGGCGTCGCCGGCGTCGCGGGCAACGGCCAGCTCGAGCTCTGTGAGGTGGCGCTCGGTCTTCGCGACGTCGACAAGGGCAGCGTCGAGCTCGGCGGCAAGGCGCTGACGGGCCACCACGCCCGCCACGTCCGTCACGCTCGTGCCGCCGGCGCGGTCGAGGTGCCGGAGGATCCGGTGAAGGACTCAGTCGTGCCGGGCCTCAACGTGGTGGAGCACTTCGTGCTCGACGACGTGAGCGCCTTCCGCAAGGGCCTCGGGATCGACTGGGCCAGGGCCAGGGCCAAGGTCGCCGAGATCGACGAGGCCACCGCGCTCGGTCTCGCCGCCCACGACCGCGAGGTCGCAACCCTGTCGGGCGGCAACATCCAACGCGTCATCCTCGCCCGCGCCCTCGGCACGCCGTCGTCGGTCGTGGTCGCGGCGTATCCCTCGCGTGGGCTCGACATCGCGACGACTCGACGCACCCAGGAGCTGCTGCTCGAGCACCGGGCCGCGGGCGCGGGCGTGTTGCTGGTGTCGGAGGACATCGACGAGCTGCTCGAGCTGTCGGATCGGATCGTCGTGTTGCACGACGGCCACGTCGTCGGCGACGTGGTCGCATCGAATGCCGACCGGCAAGCGATCGGACGTCTCATGGTGGGTGGCGAGTCAGTCGACGGCGGTCATGGCGACGACTCGGTGGGAGACGCCGCATGACCGCCGTCGGCCTGCCTTCGGGGCTCACGTCGACCACCGGCCGGTGGTCGGGGCCGTGGCGAGCCGTGCTCGGTGTGCTCTGCGCCGTGCTCGCCTTCGGCATCGTCATGGTGTTCAAGGG
>DATEEV010000430.1:0-2244 GCA_035281005.1 Microthrixaceae bacterium
CCTCGAAGCCATCGCGCTGGCCCGGCTGGTACTGCCGCCCGCGGTCCACGTCCAGGCGCCACCCAACCTCAGCGACGACTTCGGCCACCTCCTCGAGGCCGGGGTCGACGATTGGGGCGGCGTCTCACCGGTCACCGCCGACCACGTCAACCCCGAGCGGCCGTGGCCCGCCCGAGATCGCCTCCGGGACGAGACCGAGCAGCGGGGTTTCGTGCTCGCCCCCCGCCTGACCGTTCACCCTGCCTTTGCACTCGAGCCGCAGCGTTGGGTCGACCCCGGCCTGCACTTCGCCGTGCTGGATCGGAGTGACGCGGAAGGCCTCGGCCGTGACGACGACGGTGGCTGGTACTCGGGGGCCGATGCCTCGCCGCCGGACCTCATCCCCGCCGAGCCCGCGCCCCGCGCCGCGTCCCGAGGCGCGGTCGCCGAGGTGCTCAGCGGCGCCGTGTCCGGGAGCGAGCTGGGCGAGGCGGAGATCGTCACGCTCTTCGCCGCTCGCGGTCCCGAGGTGCTCGACGTGGCCGAGGTCGCCGACGAGCTCCGGCGACGCCGGGTGGGCGACGCGGTCACGTGGGTGTCCAATCGCAACATCAACTACACCAACGTCTGCACGTTCAAGTGCCGGTTCTGCGGCTTCTCGAAGGGCCCGCTGTCGTTGAACCTGCGAGGCAACCCCTACCTGTTGACCCTCGACGACATCGCGGATCGCACCCGCGAGGCGGTCGAGATGGGCGCGACCGAGGTGTGCCTCCAGGGCGGGATCCATCCCGACTTCGACGGCGATTACTACCTCGATGTCACCCGGGCTGTGAAGGCCGCTGCACCCGACATCCACGTCCACGCCTTCACCGCGCTCGAGGTCACCGAGGGCGCCCGCCGGCTCGACGAACCGCTCGACGAGTACCTGCGCCGGTTGATGGACGCGGGACTGAAGACGCTGCCGGGCACCGCGGCCGAGATCCTCGACGACGAGGTCCGGGCCGTGCTCTGCCCCGACAAGATCAACACCGAGGAGTGGCTCGAGGCGCACCGCACCGCTCACTCGGTCGGGTTGCGGTCGAACGTCACGATCATGTTCGGTGCCATCGAGCAGCCGCGGTCCTGGGCCCGACACCTCGTGGCGACCCGGGCGCTGCAGAAGGAGACCGGCGGGTTCACCGAGTTCGTGCCGTTGCCCTTCGTGCACATGGCGTCGCCCATCTACCTCCAGCGCAAGGGCCGGCGTGGGCCGACGTTCCGGGAGTCCGTGCTCATGCACGCAGTTGGGCGCATCGCCTACGACGGTTGGATCGACAACGTCCAGGCTTCATGGGTCAAGCTCGGCCTCGAGGGCGTGGCCCAGATGCTGCGCGCCGGTTGCAACGATCTCGGCGGCACACTGATCAACGAGAACATCAGCAGGGCTGCCGGTGCCACGCACGGACAGGCCGCGACGGCGGAGACGTTCCGTTCGGTGGTCGAGCCGCTCGGCCGGCGCCTCGAACAGCGCACCACGCTCTACGGTCGGGTCGAACCGGTCGGCGTCTGAGGCTCTCCTCACTCCCGGCCCCGGCCTCCCCACCTCGAAGGCGCTCTCCCCGATCCATGACCGACACCCGCGATACCCCTCGTCCCCGCACCCGGGCCCGCCGCACCGACCCGGTGACCGAGTCCGCGATCGACGCCCTCCTCGACGCCGGAGAGGTCGTCGAGGACCGGGACCTCTACTCGGAGATGATGCGAACGGTGCTGCGGATGGCCCGCGACGGCGCCGACCGTGGCGACGTGAAGATCACCAACGGTGCGCTGCGCGAGCTCCGCTCGGCGTATCGCCGCTTCGCCCCCTATCGCGCCACCCGGAAGGTGAGCGTGTTCGGCTCGGCCCGGACCCATCCCGACGATCCGGCCTACGTCCAGGCGGTCGAGCTCGGTGGAGCGCTGGCTCGCCACGGGTTCATGGTGATCACCGGCGGGGGCCCCGGGATCATGACCGCGGCGATCGAGGGCGCCGGCCGCGAGAACTCGTTCGTCGTCACCATCCGCCTCCCTTTCGAGGACAGCCCACCGACGCTCGTCGACGAGGAGCGCTGGGTCCGGTTCCGCTACTTCTTCACCCGCAAGCTCACCTTCATGAAGGAGTCCTCGGCCTACGTGGTCTGTCCCGGAGGGTTCGGCACGATGGACGAGACCTTCGAGCTGTTGACCCTGATCCAGACCGGCAAGGAGACCCCCGCTCCGGTCGTGTTGATCGACCCACCCGACGAG
>DATEEV010000431.1:0-6122 GCA_035281005.1 Microthrixaceae bacterium
GCGGATCGCGTGGAAGAACCACGTGAACGGCGCGGTCAACCCGCGTGCGCAGTTCCGCAAGGAGGTGCCGCTCGAGACGATCGGGCGGGCGCCGCTGATCGCCGGCCAGCTCGGCGTCTACGACTGCAGCGGCGTGAGCGATGGCTCCGCGGCGGCGATCCTCTGCCGGGCCGAGGACGCGCATCGCTACACCGACCACCCGCTGTACGTGAAGGCACTGAGCTTCGTGGCGGGCCCCGCCGCCGGCCCGATCGATCCCGACTACGACTACACGTCGTTCCCCGAGGTCGTCCGCTCCGCCGAGGACGCCTACCACCAGGCCGGCATCTCCGACCCGCGCACCGAGCTCGCCATGGCCGAGGTCCACGACTGCTTCACCCCCACCGAGCTGGTGCTCATGGAGGACCTGGGCTTCGCCGAGCGCGGCCTGGGCTGGAAGGACGTGCTGGCCGGCGCGTTCGACCGCGACGGTGACCTGCCGGTGAACCCCGACGGCGGCCTGAAGAGCTTCGGCCACCCCATCGGGGCATCAGGGCTCCGCATGCTCTTCGAGTGCTGGCTGCAACTGCGGGGCGAGGCCCCTCCGGAACGTCAGATCGCGACGGTCGCCGACGGCCGGACCCTCGGGCTCACCCACAACCTCGGCGGCGCGCCGGGCGAGTGCGTGAGCTTCGTGTCGATCGTCGGGTCGCAGCCCTCAGCCTGACGGCCTGATCCCTCGCTTCTGGCAGTCATTCGTGGCGTGCAGGCGCCACGAATGACTGCCAGAACACGTCATTCGAGGAACGGGTCAATCGACTTCGGTGACGAGTCGTTGCATCGCGTCGAGCTGCTCGACGTAGTGCTCGACGGACCGATGGACGAGCCGGAGGCTGAGGATGGTCGCGCCGACGTCGACGAGCTCTTGCGCGGCGCGGCGGGTGCCGTCCGCGTCACCGAGCGGATCGAAGGCCCGCTCGCGCTGGAGGATGAGCTCGAGCGGCGAGTTGCGCTCGTGCCATGCCCGGCTTCGGCGTGCGGCGTCGAGGAGCTCACCCAGCCGAGTCGGGCCGAGCCCGAACGGGCTCCATCCGTCGCCGAGCTCGACCGCGCGGCGCAGTGACCGGGCCGTGCGTCCCCCGATCCAGAACGGCACGTGGGCCTGCACGGCGCAGGGCTCGACACGGAAGTCCGTGAACGAGACGTGGTTGCCCTCGAAGGTCGGGTCGGGTCGCGACATCGATGCCCGGAGCGCCCGGAGGCTCTCGTCGGCCCGCTCACCGCGGTCGGTGAAGGGCACGCCCAGCAGCTCGAACTCCTCGGCGAGCGACCCCACCCCGAGGCCCAGCACGAGCCGACCTCCCGACACGACGTCGAGGGTCCCGTACCGCTTCGCGATCTCCAGGGGATGGTGGTAGCCGAGCACCAGCACGCTCGTCGCCAGCCGGATCGAGGCCGTCATCGCCGCGAGGTAGCCGAGGGTGGCCAGCGGGTCCCAGTACCGAGCGCCGCGCACGGCGGCGACGTCGGTCGGCACCGCCACGTGCTCGCTGCACGTGAGGTGGTCGTAGCCGAGCTCGTCGGCCGCCCGCGCGATCCGGACCACGTCGTCGAGGGTGCCGTCACGCTCCCAACGGGCGTGGGCGCCGGGCAGGAGGGTGAGCACGGGGGTCACGATGCCCAGGCGGACCGGCGTCACGGGCGCCAGTATGGTGTCCGGCCGATGAAACGACCGGATCTGCCGACCATCCCGACGAGGCCTTGACCATGACCGGCATCGACGACGTCCTCGCCGCCCTCGAGCTCGACGAGGTCGCGCCCGGGTCGTTCCGGGCCCGCAACATGGAGGCACACGGTCAGGTCGTCTACGGCGGCCAGATCCTCGCCCAGGTCGTGGTCGCAGCGGCACGCGCCGCCGGCGGCAAGGACGTGAGGTCGGTCCACACGATCTTCGCCCGTGGCGGCCGGCTCGACACCGGCCTCGAGATCACCGTCGACACGCTCAACGACGGCCGGGCCATCGGTAGCTCGACGGTCACGGTGTCCCAGGGTGATCGCACGGTCAGCCGATCGCTGGTGCTGACCAGCGTGGAGGAGCCGGACCTGGTCCGACATGCTGACGCCGCCCCGAAGGTGCCCGCACCCGAGGAGTGCCCTCCGGCCGCGCACGGCAACGGCTGGTGGGAGCTGCGCATCGTCGACGGCGTCGACCTCTCCGACCCCGGCGCGGTCGGCCCCGCCGAGCTCAACGTGTGGACCAGGGCGGTCGGCGCTCCCGCCGACCCCGTCATCGGCCAGGCGCTGCTGGCCTACGCGACCGACGGGTTCCTCATCGGCACGGCGATGCGACCGCATGAGGGCGTCGGTCAGGCGTTGGCGCACCGGTCGCTCTCCACGAGCGTGCTGTCCCACACCCTCACCTTCCACGACCCGGTGAACGCGGGCGACTGGCACCTGCTCGCGCACGAGAGCACCTACGCCGGCCGCGGCCGGGCCTACGGGCGCGCCGAGGTCTTCACCGAGAGCGGGGCGATGGTGGCCTCCTACGTGCAGGAGAGCCTGTTGCGGGCCAATCCCAACTGGGACCCGTCCGCCGACCAGCCCGGCAGGTACTGACCGGCCCGCATGCCCTCAGCGATCGCCGTCGGTGCTGCGTTCGGCGGTGGGGGGCGCGAGGATGGGGCCGGTGAACCACCGGACGGTCTCGAGCCTCGATCACGACGAGTTGGCGACCCTCGCCCGGGAGTTCCTGCTGGCCGGCCACATGATCGACCGGGCGGGGATGCCCCAGGTGGTGTCGCACGGGATCGACGTCATGCGCGACGTGGCCATCGACGAATGGATGGGTGCCAGCCCGATCTACACCAAGCGCATGCAGCGCCTGCTGCGCTTCGAGGGTGACACCGTCGAGACCGCGTTCAAGGGGATGCAGTTCGACATCGGCGCACCGCCGGAGTTCCTCGACTTCCGCTACGTCGTGCATGACGACCACCACGGCGAGTTCCACCTCGACCATTGCGGTGCGTTGATGGACGTCGAGCCCATGGGTGAGGACTTCGTGGTCGCGATGTGTCACGACATCGAGGACCCGACCTTCGATGCGACCGGGTGGGCCTCGAACCCCAAGCTGCGCATGCGCCCGGTGCATCGACCGCCCCGGACCCCGGCTGACCGCCAGCCGCACTGCGCGTGGACGGTCACGATCGACGACGACATCGAGCCGAACCCCGAGCCCGAACAGTCGATCCGCCTCGGCTCGACCCTCGCCGCGCAGCATCCGTTGCCGAGCGTCGACGACGTCGATGTCGACGGCATGACTGACTACACGAACCCGCTCGATCCCGATCTGCAGATGCGCGACTTCGGCTCCGCAGCGCTGCGGGCGATCCTCGACGAGTTCGGCCTGCAGGGCCATCTGTTGTCGCTGTCGTTCCTCCGCGCCGTCGAGGATCGGTTCGGCACCGAGGTCGCCGTCGACGCCGGTGCCAAGCAGCTGTGCGGGGTCGCGGGCGTCGCAGCGGAACGTCTCGTGAAGGCGTTCTCGCTCCCGGACTCTGCCGAAGGCGTGGCGTCGGTCTTCGACCTGCACCCGGCGTTCCATCCCCGCAGCTACGTGCCGTGGGAGGTCGCGGTCGCCGGGGATCGGGTCGAGCTCACCCTCGGCGACGGGCCCGCACGTCACGAGTCCGGCTACGAGTCGTGGATCTCGATCCTCGCCGATGGCCACGACCGCGCGCTCTCGGCCATCGCGGCGGCGGTCGATCCGCACTGGACGGTCGCCCCGGCCGGACCGGGCCATTGGGTCGTCGAGCGTGGCGACAGCCCGGCCAAGGAGCTCTCGGAGGTCACCCTGACGAAGTTCTCGACGGGCGCCCTGTTCGAGTTCAGCCGCTGATCAGGACCATCACGCTCGGCTCACGCGGGTGTCGCGTGGTCCTCACCGAGGTAGGCCTGCTCGAGCCGCTTGCCGTCGGCGGCCAGCTCCTTCGCCGAGCCGCGCACCACGATCCGGCCCCGGTTGAGCACCGCCGCCTCGTCGGCGACGTTGAGCGCGACGTTCACGTGCTGCTCGACCAACACGATGGCCGCGGCGTGGTCGCTCGCGATCCTCCGCACCGTGCCGAAGAGGCTCTCGGTGACCAGCGGCGCCAGGCCCATGCTCATCTCGTCGATCAGCAGCACCTTCGGCTGCTGGATCAGGCCTCGGGCCATGGCGAGCATCTGTTGCTCCCCACCCGACAACGAGCCGGCGACGACCTTCCACCGCTTCTCGAGCTCGGGGAACACCTCGAGCATCTCGCGGGGGGCAGGGCTGCTCCGCCGCCTCGCCACGTCGAGGTTCTCCTCGACGGTCAGCGTCGTGAACAGCGACCGGTTGTCCGGCACGAGCACGACCCCGGCGCGGTTCGCGTCGACGGGGTTGCCGTTTCGGATGTCGACGCCGTCCACCGACATCGTCCCGCCCTGGGCGGGCAACAGGCCCGACAGCGTCTGCAGCAGCGTCGTCTTGCCCGCGCCGTTGGGGCCGAGCAGCGCGAGGACGCTGCCGGCGTCGACCGCGAGCTCCAGGTCGCGGAACGCCGTCGTGCGGCCGTGACCCCCGGTGAGCCCATGGCACTCCAGGCGGGCGGTCATGCCGTCACCGGGGGAGTGTCGGTCGAGGTGTCAGCGGCGGGCTCGGGCACGGTCGCGTGCGCAGTGCCCAGATAGGCCTCGGCCACCGCCGAGCTCGCGCGGATGACGTCGGGCGGGCCCTCGGCGATCACCCGGCCGAAGTCGAGCACGTAGATGTAATCGCAGACGTTCAACACCAGCGCCACGTCGTGGTCGACGAGCAGCACGCCGGTCCCTGTCGCTCGGATGTCGCGGATCCGTTCACCCAGCCAGATGCTCTCGTTGCTGTCGAGGCCCGCCGCGGGCTCGTCGAGCAGGAGCACCTTCGGCCGGGCCACGCACGCCCGGGCGATCGACACGAGCTGTCGTTGGCCCTGGCTGAGCTCGCCGGCGGGGCGGTCGGTCAGGTCGAGGATGCCCACGCGGTCGAGCGCCGAGGCCACCGCGTCGCCGTGGCCCGTGGGGTGCTTGCCGAAGGCCGCCACGCTCACGTTCTCGTCGACAGAGAGGTCGTCGTAGAGCTCGATCGACTGGAAGGTGCGGCCCAGGCCCGCGCGCACGCGGGCGTGGGTGGGTTGCTCGTCGATGCGGCGCCCCATCAGCTCGACCGCGCCGCGTGCGGGAGCGAACCCGGTGACCGCGTCGATGACGCTCGTCTTGCCCGCGCCGTTCGGGCCGATGAGGCCGACGATCGTGCCGGCGTCGACGTGGAGCGACACGTCGGCCACGGCCATCACCCCGCCGTACCGGACGGTCAGGTCGCGCACGTCGAGCAGGTGACCCTCCTCGTCCGCTGGAACGAAAAGCTCGTCGGAGGCATCGGGGGCAGGGGCGGCGACATCGCCGCGACGTTTCGCGCGCCGTTCGGCCAGGCGGTCGGCGAGGCCGTGACCGAAGCTGGCCAGGCCCTCGGGATGACCGATGATCGTGACGATCACCAGGATGCCGCTGATGACCGAGAACCAGTCGCCGAGGTCGACCCAGCGGTCCATGGCGATGAACACGATGCCCGTGCTCGCCAGGATGCCGGCGATCACGCCGCCCCACACCGAGGTGACGCCCGCGAGGTAGGCGGTCGAGAGCAGGCCGAGCCCGCCGATGGCCATGAACGAGTCGTAGGTGACCACGGTGCGGCGGTAGGCGAGGAGGCATCCACCGATGCCGGCGATGAAGGACGCGATCGCGAAGCTGAGCACCTTGACGCGAACGACGTTGACCCCGACGCCCGCCGCGGACCGCTCGTTGGCCCGCACGGCCAGCATCGCGGAGCCGAGCGAGCTGGTGCGGAGTTTCGCCACCCCGAAGGCGACGGCGACGAGCGTGACCAGGCAGAGGAGGCCGAACTCGATGCGGGGGAACGCCTGGCCGCTGCCGATGCCCAGGTCGATGCCGAACAGTGACGGTGGTTTCACGCGGGCCCCGCTGGTGCTCACGATGTCGGTGTTGCGGAACCACACGGCTTCGATCGCGTAGGCCAGCGCCAGCGTGACGACACCCAGGGTCAGACCGCGGTAGCGCAGCGCGGGCAG
>DATEEV010000432.1:0-8599 GCA_035281005.1 Microthrixaceae bacterium
GCCGCCGGGGGCGCCAACGCCATCAACATGGTCGTCGACCGCGACATCGACGCCCTCATGGAGCGCACCCGCGACCGGCCACTGGTCACCGGGGCGATGACCCCCCAGGCCGCCCTCGCCTTCGCCCTGGCCCTCGAGGCCACGGCCTTCGTGTGGTTGTGGGGCTTCGTGAACCTGCTGTCAGCGGTCCTCGCGGTCTCGGCGACGCTGTTCTACGTCTTCATCTACACGCTGTGGCTGAAGCGGACGTCGTCGCAGAACATCGTCATCGGGGGTGCCGCCGGCGCCGCGCCCGTCCTGATCGGCTGGGCGGCGGTGACCAATGAGCTCGCCTGGGCGCCGTGGGTGATGTTCGCCATCGTGTTCTTCTGGACCCCTCCGCACTTCTGGGCCCTCGCCATCAAATACCGGGACGACTACCGCCGCGCCGACGTGCCGATGCTCCCCTCGGTGCGCAGCACGCACGACGTCGGTGTCCAGATCGTGGCCTACTCGGCGATCGTGCTCGTCGCCTCGTTGGTGCTCGTCCCGGTCGCCGATCTGGGGATCATCTACACCGCCACCGCCGCCATCAGCGGTGCGATGCTCATCTGGTTCTCGCTGATGGTGGTCCGCATGACCGACTCCCGCTCGGCCATGCGACTGTTCAGCTACTCGATCACCTACCTGACGGTGCTGTTCGCGGCGATGGCCGTCGACCAGCTGATCCCCCTCGGAACGTGATCGCCCCCACTGCCGCAGGGTTTTGCGTTCCCCCTCGGCGAGGCCGGTAATGTCCCGTCGGCAGTCACCGCAGGTGGCCGTCGCAGTGTCCACGCGACCGCTGAGACCTCACACAGGCATCGACACAGGCCACCCGCAGGCCTCGAGGCAACCATCACCATGGCTCTGACCGACACCGCACCCGAGATCGCCTCCGACACCCGCCAGGGATTCACGTCGGAGTCCGCCGACGGCACGGCTCCGGTGATCCACACGGGTCTCGACGCGGTCCTGGGCTCCACGGCCCACCGGATGGTCGGGCGGATCTTCGTGCTCGGCGCCCTGGCGGCGCTCGTCATCGACCTGTTGCTCGCCGCGATGGTGCACCTCGACATCGGTGGCGACATCGTCTTCGACCAGGCCGTCATGGCCCGCATCCGCCCGAACCATCAGCTGGCCCTGCTCCTCGACGTGATCTCGCTGATGCTCGGTCTGGCGATCATCGTCGTGCCCCGCCAGGTCGGGTCGGCCACCCTCGCGTTCCCCCGTGCCGCGGCGGCAGCCGCGTGGACCTGGGTGCTCTCCGCGCTGATCTGGGCAGTGGCGATCGTGGCGGACGGCTCCTACGGCGGTTCCGACGAGACGATGGCCCGGCTGGGCAACGTGGCCTTCGGCGCCGCGCTGGTCGCGCTGGTCCTGGCTGCGGTGTGCGTGGTGACGACGGTGCTCACCCACCGCGCCCCCGGCCTCCGGCTCGCTGACGTCCCGTTCTTCTCCTTCTCGATGCTGGTGGCCGGCACGATCCTGATCCTCAGCCTCCCGAGTGCCTTCGCCCACATCGTGATCGGCCACATCACCCACGCCAACCCTGCCTCGCTGCTGGAGCTGACCTACTCCGAGGGCCTCACCTGGCTGTTCTGGCAGCCGGCGATCTGGGTCGTGGTGATCCCCGTGCTCGGCGTCGCCGCCGACATCGTGGCGCATCTGTCCGGCGCGCAGCAGCGGTTCCGGGGCGTGGTGTACGGAGCGCTCGGCGTGATGGGCTTCGCGGCGTTCGGGGCCTGGGCCCAGTCCGACGCCTCCCGGAACACCTTCGTGTGGATCGCCTTCGCGTTGCTGGCCGCACTGCCGCCCATGGCAGTGCTCGGCGCCATCTTCGACACGCTCCGCTCGGGGAGCCCCAAGGTGGCGTCACCGATCGCCTTCGCCGTGCTGGCGGTCCTGATGACCTTCGTGGCGGTGGTCCCCGGGGTGTTGCTCGCCATCGACACGGTCGGCGACGGTCAGTTGATCGGCTTCGGCACTGCGGCACTCGCCGAGGCCCAGTTCGTGTTCGCCATCGGTGCTGCGGTCATCGCCGGCCTCGGCGGTTGTGTGTACTGGGCTCGTCTCGTCTTCAACGCCCCGCTCTCGGAAGGGATGGCCACGGCGCTCGGCCCCACCGCCGCGCTGGGCGTGCTGCTGTTCGGCCTGCCGCTGGCGGTCGTCGGCCTCATCACCCCCGAGCTCGACGTCGTGCAGGTCTTCGAGATCATCGCCGCCATCGGCGCGCTCCTGCTGGCCCTCGTCGTGCTGGGGGCGCTCGCCGGCGGGGTCGCCACGCTGGCGAAGGCCCGCCGCGGTGACGATCTGCTGGCCGACCCGTGGGGCCGGGGCGGAACGCTCGAGTGGTCCGACGCGGCGTTCCCGATCGACCCGGTCGAGAGCCCGTACCCGCTGATGCCCGCGACCGACGAGTCCGGAGGAGCCTGATGACGGTCCTGCCCGCCGAGTCGGCGCCACTGCTGCCGCGCCGGCGTGAGCTGCTCATCGCCACCGCGTTCGTCGTGGCGTCGATCGGGATGCTCATGCTCACGTTGCTGGGCCTCTACCTCGAGGCCCGCTCCGGCCAGCGCGCGGCCTGGCTGGTCGACAACGTCATCCCGCTCGCGCAGCCCAACGTCATCCTGTTCAGCCTCCTGATGAGCTCGGTGACGGTCCAGTGGGCGGTGTACTCCATCGCCCGCGACGACCGGGGCCACCTCTACTTCGCCATCGGCATGACGATCATGTTCGGCATCGCCGCGATCGTGCAGACGTGGTTCCTCTACTCCCAGATCGGCCTCGCCATCCGCCAGGCCGAGGGCGGGTACTTCTATGCCCTCACCGGCACCCACCTGGCGATGATGGTCGGTGGTCTGCTCTTTCTCGCCGTGGTGGGTCTCCGGGCGTTGGGAGGGTCGTTCTCGGCCCGACGTCCCGAGGGGATCTCCGCCGCCGCCCTCTTCTGGCACGCCACGGTCGCGTTCTACGCGGTCGTCTGGCTGGCCGTCTACGTGATGAAGTGACCGGGGACTCGATGATCACCACTGGATCCAAGTTCTTCTTCGGACTCGCCGCCGCGGCGTTCGGCGCCGCGATCACTTACGGCATCATCACCAGCGGGTTCGACTCGGGTGGTGTCGTCGAGACGTTGAGCGGAGATGGCGCGATCAACGCCCTCCTCGGGCCACTGACCCTCGGGTACAAGGGCGGCGTGGGTGACCACATCGGCTACTCGGTACTCATGGGGTTCGCCTTCGCCACCCTCGGCCTGGGAGTGGCGACGTCTGCCTTCCGTGACGCCGACGCCACGGCGCTGGCCGAGCTCGACGGGGTCGAGGCCATCGGTGCGGTCGGCATCGAGCACTCCCCCAGTTACTGGCCCGTCGCGGGCGCCTTCGGCATCGCCCTCGTCGTCGTCGGCCTCGCCACCTCGCCGGTCACGTTCATCATCGGCCTCATCACCCTCACGATCGTCGCCATCGAGTGGACGATCACGGTGTGGGCCGAGCAGATCAGCGGCGACCAGGCCGCGAACAAGGAATACCGCACGCGGCTGCTCGGCCCGATCGAGGTACCGGTGATCGGCCTGCTCGGAGCCGGCATCGTCGTGTTCTGCTTCTCCAGGATCTTCCTCGCCGTGTCGAAGGCGGGCTCGGTGTGGGTCGCACTCGCCCTCGGCGCCGTCGTGTTCATCGGGGCACTGCTCATGGCGAGCCGGCCCGAGATGAAGCGCAACATGGTCGCGGCGGTCGTCGTGGTCGGCGCGCTGGTCGTGCTGGGTGTCGGCATCGCCGGCGGTGTGGCCGGCACCCGTGAGGTCGAGGAGCACCACGAGGAGACCGAGACCGAGCACTCCCAGGGTGCTCCCGTCGCGCCGGCACCAGGGGAGTTCGAGTGAGCGCACCGCAAGTGGATCGTCGTTCGGCCCCGAGCCGCTGGACGCGCCGGGCGATCGGCCTCGTCGGCCTGCTCGTGCTGATGATCGGGCTCGCCTCGTGCGGTGACGAGAACCTCCCGCTGAACACGCTCGATCCGCAGGGCCCTCAGGCCCAGGAGATCCAGGATCTGATCATCCCGGTCTTCATCGTCGCCGGCATCGTCTTCGTGCTGGTCGAAGGTGCGGTGCTCTTCCTCGCGCTGCGGTTCCGGCGGCGCAAGCACCACGAGGACGGCAATGACGAGCCGGTCCAGATCCACGGCAACAGTCGCCTCGAATGGACCTGGACCATCGGGCCTGCCGTCATCCTCGCCGTGCTGGCCGTGTTCAACATCCGGACGCTCTGGAACCTCGAGGACGCCCAGGCCGACGCGACGCAACACATCGAGGTCGTCGGCCAGCAGTGGTGGTGGGAGTTCCGCTACGACGTCGACAACGACGGCAAGTTCGACATCATCACCGCGAACCAGATGGTGATGCCGACCGGTGTGACGATCGGTCTGCGGATCCGGTCCAACGACGTCATCCACTCGTTCTGGATCCCCGCCCTCAACGGGAAGAAGGACGCCGTGCCGGGGCGCATCCACGGCCTCGCCATCACCGCCGACAAGCCCGGCATCTACCAGGGGCAGTGCACCGAGTACTGCGGTCTGTCGCACGGTTACATGCGCATGGAGGTCAAGGCGCTCGCGCCCGACGACTTCGACGAGTGGGTCGACAACCAGCTGGAGGGCCCGGTCGAGCCGGCTGACGGGTCCACCGCCGCCGAGGGCAAAGAGGTCTTCTTCTCGACCTGCGCCAGCTGCCACCAGATCAACGGCTACGACGCGAGCGGCGAGTCCACCGGGTCCGACGTCCCCGACGACGACTACCAGGGCCCGGAGATCCCGCTGCTGTCGGACAACGCTCCCAACCTCACCCACCTCATGAGCCGCGACCGGTTCGCGGGCAACATGTTCCCGCTGTGGGAGCCCGGGGCCGAGCTGGACGGCGTCGAGCCGGTCGGCACGCCCGACGCGGGCGAGATCGCGCGTTGGCTGCGCGACCCGCCGGCCATGAAGCCCATGAACCCCGACCAGAACGCCGGCATGCCGAACCTCAATCTGAGCCAGGAACAGGTCGAGCAGCTCACGGCCTTCCTGACGACCCTCAAGTGATCGAGTCACCCATGAACCACCTCACCGCGACACGAGAGACGCAGGACCCATGGCACTGACCGCCCGAACCCCGCTCGAGCTCGAATCGGGCACCAGCGCGCCCACGTCGAGGCCGTTGGGCGTGTTCGCGCGCCCAACGGCCACGACCGGCTGGAAGAGCTGGTTCTTCTCCGTCGATCACAAGAAGATCGGCATCATGTACGGCGTCGGGTCGTTCTTCTTCTTCCTCGTCGGCGGTGTCGAGGCGCTCATGATCCGAGCGCAGCTCGCGCGTCCCGACGGCAAGCTGCTCTCGGCCGACCTGTACAACCAGGTCTTCACCATGCACGGCGTGACGATGGTGTTCCTCGTCATCATGCCGATGGCCGCCGCGTTCGCGAACTACCTGTTGCCGTTGCAGATCGGCGCCCGTGACGTCGCCTTCCCTCGCCTCAACGCCTTCTCGTTCTGGGCCTGGCTCGCCGGCGCGCTCTACTTCAACACGTCGTGGTTCCTCGGCGGAGGAGCGAACGGCGGCTGGTTCAACTACGCACCGAACAGCGGCGTGCTGTTCTCACCGGGCCATGGCATCGACTTCTACACAACGGGGCTGTTGATCACCGGCATCGCGTCGACGGTGTCGGCGGTGAACCTGATCGTGACCGTGATCAACATGCGGGCGCCGGGCATGACCTGGTTCAAGATGCCGGTCTTCACCTGGATGACCACGATCGTGCAGTTCCTGTTGCTGTTCTCGCTGCCCGTCATCACCGTCGCGCTGTTCATGCTGACGTTCGACCGACGATTCGGCTCGAACTTCTTCAACGCGGCGCTCGGCGGTGATCCGCTCCTGTGGCAGCACCTCTTCTGGATCTTCGGCCACCCCGAGGTCTACATCCTGATCCTGCCGGCCTTCGGCATCGCGTCAGAGGTCATCCCGGTCTTCAGTCGCAAGCCGATCTTCGGCTACCCGTTCATGGTGTTCTCGGGCATCGCCATCGCCTTCATGGGCTTCGGCGTGTGGGCGCACCACATGTTCGCCTCGGGCATCGGCCCGATGTCGGTGATGGCGTTCTCGCTGTCGACGATGTTCATCGCGGTGCCGACGGGCGTGAAGATCCTGAACTGGCTGGCCACGATGTACGGCGGGCGGCTGTGGCTCACCACCGCCATGCTCTTCGCCATCGGCATGGTCGCGATGTTCACGATCGGCGGCTTGTCGGGTGTGACCCACGCCTTCGCCCCGGCCGACACCCAACAGACCGATACCTATTACATCGTCGCCCACTTCCACTACGTGATCTTCGGCGGCTCGGTGATGGGATTCTTCGCGGGCTTCTATTACTGGTGGCCGAAGGTGTTCGGCTACTCGCTCCGCGAGCGGGCCGGCAAGCGGAACTTCTGGACCATCTTCGTCGGGTTCAACCTGACCTTCGGCCCGATGCACATCCTCGGCCTGCAGGGCATGAGCCGGCGGATCTTCACCTACTCCGACAACCAGGGCTTCAACACGTGGAACCTGGTCGCCTCGATCGGCGCCTTCATCATCGGCATCGGCACGTTGATGTTCCTCGTCAACGTCTGGCGCTCGTACCGCGAGCACAAGCGCAACCCGGTGGATCCAGGGCCCGACCCGTGGGATGCGCGGAGCCTCGAGTGGATGGTGCAGAGCCCGGTGCCCGAGCACAACTTCGACGAGGTGCCGACGGTGACCGAGTTCGACGAGTACTGGCACCGCAAGTACGGCCACGACGAGAACGGCAGACTGGTCCGCATCGCCGACACCGAGGACGTCGCTCAGAAGGGTGACGCCACCGGTGTCCACCTGCCGTCCCCGTCGTACTGGCCGCTCGTGCTGGCGCTCGGGTTGCCGTTCATCGGTTACGGAGTGATCTATCACCTGGGCTGGGCGGTGCTCGGCACCATCCTGGTGCTCGTCGGTGTGTACGGCTGGATCCTCGAGCCGTCCACGGACCCCGACGCCGGCCACCACGAGGTGCACGACGCGCACCCCGCCGGCGACGGGTCGGGTGCCGCCGCCGAGCTCGAGTCGGCGGCGGGCGAGCACGAGACCACCGCCGAGGCCGCCGAGGCCGAGCGCTCGACCGAGACCGAGGAGACCCCCGTTGGCTGACGCAGCAGTGCTCGACGGCGCGGGCGGCCACGCCGCGCACGACGATCACGCCCACCCGACGTCCACCGGCATCTCGAACGAGAAGCTGGCGATGTGGATCTTCCTCGGCTCCGAGTGCCTGCTCTTCGGCGGGCTGATCTCGACCTACCTGCTCTACAAGAACCGGCCCGGCACCGTCGAGACGCTCGTGGCCTCCGACGGGGCCAACGCCGGCACCCCCGTGAAGATCTCGTCGCTGTTCGACATCCCCTTCACATCGGTGAGCACCTTCGTGCTGCTCGCATCGTCGTTGACGATGGTCTTCGCCGTGACCGCCGCAGCCCGCCGCGACCTGCATCGCACTCGCCTCTGGCTGTGCACCACCGCGGCGCTGGGCGCGATCTTCATCGGTGGTCAGGTCTACGAGTTCACGATCTTCATCAAGGAGGGGATGGGGTTCACCACGAACGTGAGCTCGTCGTCCTTCTTCACGCTCACCGGGTTCCACGGCGTCCACGTGAGCATCGGCATCCTGATCCTGTTGACCGTCGCGGCGCTCTCGCTGCGACCGCACCCACCACGTCCCGAGTCGGTCGAGATCGTCGGTCTGTACTGGCACTTCGTCGACATCATCTGGATCGTGATCTTCACGATCATCTACCTGATCCCGTGAGCGGGGGCATCGAATGACCAGCGTCGCAGAGGCGAACGAAACCGAAGAGCTGCCGGCGGAGCACGACGAGCACGAACATCCGTCCGACAAGACCTACTGGGTCGTCGGCGGCGTCCTGGCCGCGCTGACCGCGCTCGAGGTCTCGACCTACTGGTGGCCCGACGAGTGGCACAAGTTCACCGCAGTGACCCTGATCATCATGATGATCATCAAGTTCGCCTTGGTGGCTCTCTTCTTCATGCACCTGCGCTTCGACGACAAGATGTTGCGGCGCATCTTCTTCTTCGGCCTGGGCCTCGCCCTCGCCGTCTACATCGCGACGCTGTCGGCGTTCGTGTTCTGGGACGATTCGGGGAACATCGAGGAGACCTACCCGGCACCGCCCAGGGCCAAGCCGATCCCGCCCCCGCCGACCGATCCGCCACCCGTCGCGGAGTAAGGCCATGACCGCGGCGTTCGCCGCTTCCGCGTTCCCGACGTACCAGTGGCACCCCGAGGTATGGGTGCTCGTGGTGGGAATGCTCGGCCTCGGCTGGTACGTGTTGTCGGTCATCCAGCCGCGTGCGGTCGCGGCGGGCCATCCCCCGGTCACCGCGGCCCAGAAGCGCTGGTTCCTGCTCGCGGTCGCGCTGGTCTGGGTCGCCTCCGCGTGGCCCCTGCACGACGTGGCCGAGGAGCGCCTCTACTCGGCGCACATGTTCCAGCACATGATCCTCACGGTCGTGATGCCACCG
>DATEEV010000433.1:0-3161 GCA_035281005.1 Microthrixaceae bacterium
AGCTCTGACAACCCCGAGCTCTGACAACCCCGAGCTCTGACAACCCCGAGCTCTGACAACCCCGAGCTCTGACAACCCCGAGCTCTGACAACCCCGAGCTCTGACAACCCCGAGCTCTGACAACACGGCCGGCCCACACCGAGATCAGAAGAAGCCGCCGTCGGCTGGCTCCTCAGTGGCTGGCTCCTCAGTGGCTGGCTCCTCAGTGGCTGGTTCCTCGTCATCGGGGACCGGAGCGACGGGGTTCGGTTCAGGTCTCGGATCGACACCGACCTCGGGCGGTGGCTCATCGACCGTCTCGACGGCGGTCTCGACCACCGTCGCGACGACAGGGGCGATGACCAGGGGTGGTTCGGCCGGTTCGCTGGGCACCGGCGTCGGGCGGGCGGGCTCCGACGGCGCCCCGGTCTCGCCGGCCTGTTCACCGAACACCTCGGCGGCCAGATCGACGTCCGCGTAGACGACTCGGTTGCGTCCCTGCTCCTTGGCCGCGAGCAGCCCGGCGTCGGCGATGCGGACGATCGTTTCGACGTCGCCCGCGAGCGACGAGTGCGTCACGCCGAAGCTGCACGTGAACGCCGGCATCCCCGACGCCTCGATCGCTCGGGCCAGCGCGGTGCGGATGCGCTCCATGACCTCCATGGAGCGCTGAAGGTCCATCTCGGGGTAGACGAGCACGAACTCCTCCCCGCCGAAGCGGGCGACCAGGTCGTGACCCCGGACGTTCTCCGCGAGCACGGTCGCGAAGAGCTGCAGCGCCCGATCACCGACCTCGTGACCGTAGGTGTCGTTGATCGTCTTGAAGTGGTCGAGGTCGGCGACGGCCAGCACGAAGGGGGTGTTGGTTCGCAACAGATCACCCAACCGCAACTCGAGCGTGCGACGGTTGGCCAGGCCGGTCAGGGTGTCGGTGGACGCCTGCAACTTCGTCGTCTCGAGCGTGCGCATCGATCCGATCCGGGTGGAGGTCTGCGACACCAGGTTCACCAGCTGCTCGACCACCTCGGACGACGGCGGCTCGCCCACCGGTCCGGTCGAGTGCAGCACCCCGAGCACGTGACCGCCGGGGTTGACCGGGATGCACACCGCGGAGCACGGGCCCTTCGCTCGGTCGCGTAGCCACGGGCAGGCATTCAGTGTGTCGGGACGGTCGAAGGTCACGGTCTGACCACGCCGGATCGCGACGCACCCGGTCGTGTCGGGCACCGGGCAGTTCGGCGCACCAGTCGAGGGGTTCACCGCCACCTGACGCAGCCGCGTCGACGCCTCCTCGTTGACGAGCAGCTCTGCGGGCAGGCCGGGCACGAGGATCGCGAGCGCGTGCTCGAGGATGCGGTCCACGTCGTTCTCGTCGCGGGCGAGGTCGAGCGCCTCGGAGATGACGCGGAGCTGCGTGCCTCGCTCGGCGTCCGCGCTGAGGTGCCGGATGCGATCGCTCGCACCATCAGCCAACGCGTTGAACGACCGGGCGAGGGTGCCGACCTCGTCGGACGCGGTGACCGACCGCGCGCGGAGGTCGCCGTCACCGAACCGGCGCATGACTCGCCCGAGCGCCCGCATGGGCTCGACGATCGAGCGGGTGACCACGCTCCCGATCATCGGGAGCGCCACCGCCGCGATCGCGACGAGGACGACCATCACCACGATCGACCACGTGCGGATGGCGGAGAGCTCGTCGCGCTCCTCCGCCGCTCGTTGGGCCAGGACGCCGTCGAGCTCCTGACGGAGAGCGAGCGCCTCGTCGAGCAGGGCCGGATCCCCGACCGAGTCACCGGCTCCGGTGATGGACGCCAGCCATTCGCCGTCGCCGTCGGCGGCGCGCTGCGCCGGCTCGCTCAGCTCGGCGTCGTCGCGCAAGCCGGACTCGAGGCGCGCCACCGCGGCGCCCTGGCGGCGCCGGAGCTCTTCGGCCGCGCTCCTGGCGGTGCTGTCGGCCACGGGCAGGTTGGCCTCGAGCTCCCGGAGCGCGTCGGCCGCCACGGTGTTGAGCCGACGCGCATCGGTCAGCTCCGCGGCCTGGTTCGAGGTGCTGGCGACCACGCTGACCGCGACCGAACCGACGGTCGACACGAGTGCGGCGAACACGACCCCCGCCGCAGCGAGCCCGAGCACCCGCGACCGCAACGACGACGAGCGCCACCGTCCGGCACCAGCCGCGGGTCGGCCGAGCCGCCGACTGGCCGGCTTCGACGAAGCGCCATCGGGAGGCACCTCTCCCCGGCGATCCTCGGATCGCTCGCTGGGAGGACCGTGGACCGGAATCGTTGCGCTGGGACCGCCGATGCCGTTCGACGACGGGCCCGCGCCCGGGCCGGTGGCGCGGCTCTCCGGCGGCTCGACCGGTTGTTCGAGCGCGGGACTCGATGCGGATACTCCACCACGCGCCGCGTCATCGGCGGAGAAGAGACGGATGCGGTTGCCCGGCTCCGGTTCGGCGCTCATCGGGTGACCGCTCCGTCGTCGGCCGCGCGGACCGAGGCCACGCCCGCAGGCGTAGCAAATGCATGATCATGCAATGAGATTCCGCAATAGGAGTAGACCAACACGTTGCACTCTCGTTGATGGTGGTCGCCGGACAGGATGAACGACCTGAGGCCGGAGACTCGGCACTTGATCTTCGCTGCTCTCTGGGTCCAATAGGTACCGCATCCGAGCCGCTCGCGCTGCGGCGCGCTCGAGACTGTCAGTGGGGGTTCCCATACTCGGGGCATGGTCGCTGATGCCGCTCCCGAACTCCGACCGGCCCGTGAGGTCATCGAGCTCCCCGAATCACTGCGCCGCGATCGGCGCGCTGTGGCGCGCTGGGCGCTCGAGCACGGCCGCCCGCTCCACCTCGATTCGGTGACCATCGTGCTGGCCGTGCGCGACTTCGAGGCCCGCACCGACGACGCACCGTTCACCCGCTGGACCACCCAGGGCCTGATCGGCTTCCTGTGGGGCTCCGCCACGACGTGGTGCGAGACCCGCGGCGTCGAGCTGCCCCCTGCACTGAACGAGTCGCTCTACACCTACCTCTCGTACCTGTCCGACCAGCGTGAATTCGCCTCGGGATCCGACCCGTTGGCCGCGCTGCGTGAGGTCCTCGTCGACATGGGAGGTCTCAACCGCTCGGGGCGCCTGCGGTCCGTGCGAGGTTCCCGCCTCGCCACCACCCGCCGGCT
>DATEEV010000434.1:0-2205 GCA_035281005.1 Microthrixaceae bacterium
ACGACCGAGGCGAGGACCGCCTCGACCACCTCCTCCCAGCGGTCGTCGAAGTCGCCGGCGCGTATCGACGCCGCCAGCTCGGCATCGTCGGTGACGCCGAGCGACGCCAGGCGCGACTCGTGCGCGAGTCGATCGGCGTCGCCCCGGGCCAGCTCGCGCTCGACGATGCGCAGCGCGTTGACCGACACCCGAGTGTGGAACTGGACCCGACCCGTCGTCGCGTCCATCACGTCGCGCTCGAGGAACTCGCGTACGGCTTCGATCAGCTCCGCCGTGGTCGGCCGATCGTGTGGCGCGCTCATCGGATCAGCTCGAACAGGTCGAACTCGTTCTCGCACGTCCGTCGACCGATGGTCGCGAGCTCGACCGAGCGACTGACTCCCGACAGGTGGCTGTGGGACTGGACCAGGCACATCACTCCCCACTTCAACGTGCCGAGCGCCTCGTACCACTGCAGCGTCGCCGGGTCGATCTCGACGCCGTCGACGGACCGATACCCCGCGAGCAGGTCCTCGACCGGGCCGAACCCACCGGCTCGATGCGGCGAGCCGAACCGCCAGGCCCGAACGCAGAACCACCCGAGGTCCTCGGCGCGATGGCCGAGGTGAGCCAGCTCCCAGTCGAGCACCGCGCGGAGGCCCTCGCCGTCGACGATGAGGTTGCCGGTGCGGAAGTCCCCGTGCACCACGACGAGCGCATCGGGTCCCGAGCCCGCTTCGACTGGCCGATTGCGCTCGAGCCAGCGGAACCCCAGCTCGAACGCGGGATGGGGCTCGCCGAACATGTCGAGCACGCTGCGGAACTGCTCCACCTGATCCTGTGCGGACATTCGATCACCCAGCTCGGCCGCCGAGATCTGATGGATGCGGGCCAGCGCGGCACCCGCCTCGAACGCGACCTTGGGCCGAGCCGACGCGTAGGCGTCGTCACGGAGCAGCCGTCGCGGAATGGTCTCTCCGTCCACCCGCTCGGTCACGAGGAACGGCGCGCCCAGGTCATCGCGGCCCTCGTCGCTCGCGATCAACCGCGGCACCGGCACGCCCTCCGCCGCCGCGAGGCGCAAGAGGGTCGCCTCCGCCGCCATCCCCGGCCCGCTGCGCCCGCCTCCGGGTCGTTCCCGCTGCAGCACCCATGGCTGCGGTGACGCTCGATCGACGGTCGCGTCGAAGGACCAGGTCTCGCGGGAGGCTCCACCCGAGAGCCGCGTCAGGTTCGCGATCTCCACCCGGGCAGCTCCGAGGCGATCGGCCAGTGCGGCGGTGAGGCGGTCGGCCAGTTCATCGGTCCCCACGCCTTGCTCCCCCCTCGTCGGCCTCGTCGTCGGACTGCTCGTCGAGACGCTCCACGAGCCGGTCCGACTCGTCGCGGATGTCGCCGACGATGCATTCCAGCACGTCCTCCATCGTCACCATGCCCACCGTGGCTCCGTGGTCGTCGATCACGACAGCGAGGTGCGCCCGTCGAGCGCGCATGTCGACGAGGAGCGCGGGCAGCGTGATCTCCTCGGGAACCGCCATGAGCGAACGTGGCCGGATCGGCACCGGGCGATCTCGCTGCTCGGGAGCCATTCGGAGCAGGTCCTTGGCGTGCACGAACCCCGCCACCGCTCTGGCGCCCACGGCGGCACTCGACCCGCCGCGCCGCCGGGCGCTCGAACCGTTGGCCCCGCCCACGAGCAGGATCCGCGTGTGGCCCGACTCCACCACCACGCGCTCGATGTCAGCCACCGTCGCGTCGGACGGCACCGTCACCATCCGGGAGCTCGGCACCATGATCTCCGAGACGCGTCGCTCGACGAACGAGAGCGCGCTCGTCAACAGCACCACCTCGTCGTCCTCCAGCAGGCCCACCTCGGCCGACTCCTCGAGCATGATCGAGAGCTCGGCCGACGTCGCCGCCGACCTCAGCTCGTCGGACGGCTCGACGCCGAAGAGCCGTGCGCCGAGACGCGCCAGCAGGTTGAGGAACCAGATGAGGGGCCGGAACACCGCCACGAACGCCCCGACCGGGACCGACAGCGCCAGCAGTGCCCTCTCGGGGGCGGCGAGCGCGATCGAGCGGGGCACCATCTCACCGAACAGGAGGTGGAGGAACACGACGATCGAGAGCGCGATCACGACCGCCACCACGGTGGACAGCGTGTCGGGCCAGTCGAACCGGCCGAACAGCGACTCGAGCGCCCCGGCCACGGCCGGCTCGGTGACC
>DATEEV010000435.1:0-3740 GCA_035281005.1 Microthrixaceae bacterium
CACCGCGTTCTTGGCGCTCCACGCGTCGGGTGGGCCGAACGTGTTCCACGCATCGGCAAACTCGGCCACCAGGCGCAACGTGACCTTCTCCCCCGCCCCGCCGATCAGGATCGGTAGATCGCCCATCGGCGGCGGGGTGAGCTGTTCGAGACGCGCCTTGATCCGGGGCAGCGCCCGTTCGAGGTCGCGGAGCCGACCGATCGCCGTACCGAAGTCGTAGTCGTAGGCCGTGTAATCGCGCTCGAACCAACCGGAGCCGATCGCGAGGCACACCCTGCCTCCCGACAGGTGGTCGATCGTGCGGTGCATGTCGGCGAGCAGGTCGGGGTTGCGGTAGCTGTTGCACGTCACCATCAGCCCGAGCTGCGCGTGGCCGGTCGTCACCGCCATCGCCGCGAGCAGCGACATGCCCTCGAAGTGCTCGCCCGCGGGATCGCCGTAGAGCGGGAAGAAGTGGTCCCACGCCCAGATGCTGTCGAGCTCGAGCGCGTCGGCGCGCTCCCATGCGGCGCGGAGCTCGTCGATCGACGCGTGCTGTGGGTGCAGTTGCACACCGACCTTGTACCGACGAGTCATGTGGGGGCCTCCGGTTCGAGCACGAGCGACGCCCGGCTCCTGGCCGACGCTACTTGCGCCTCGACGAGGGCGCGGTTTGGCTGTCGCCCGCCCATGCCGTCCCTCGCCGCGTCCCTCGTCTTCGTCGCTGTGATCGGCATCGGCGCGTTCGTGGCGGCGGTCACCGGGTTCGGCTTCGCACTCCTCGCCGCTCCGGTCGCGGCGGCGATCGTCGGCCCGCGGGCCGGGATCGGTCTGGTGACCGCGGTCGGCATCCTGATGAACCTGGGCATGTCCTGGAGCCTGCGCGACGACGTCGATCGCCCCGCGGTCGGCAGAGTCCTCGGCGGCGCGGTCCTCGGCATGCCGATCGGGCTGGTCGCGCTCACCCAACTTCCCGCCACCACGCTCAAGATCGGGATCGCCCTCGCCGTGTTGGCGTCGGTCCTCGTGCTGTGGCGCACCCCGCACCTGCACCACGTGAGCAGCCGCACCGACGTCGCGGCCGGGTTCGTCTCTGGTGCGCTCGCGGCGTCGGTCGGGGCCAACGGGCCGCCCGTCGTACTCGCCCAGCAGGCCCGGCAGCTCCCACCGCACCGGCTACGGGCGACCTTGTCCGCGTGTTTCCTGTCGATCAACGTCACCGTCTTCGTGCTGCTCATGGTCACCGGTGAGCTGCATTGGGACGTGATGCCATTGGTGGTGTGGAGCGTGCCCGCGATGGGGGTCGGCTACGTCGCCGGTGCGGCGATCAAGGACCGGATACCGATCGGGCACTTCCGACCGGTGTGCCTCGCGCTGCTGGCGGCAAGCGCCGTGCTCTCGATCGTGCTCGCGCTCAGCTGAGACCGGGGAACGGCTCGTAGCCCCCGGCGACCGTCGGCCACGGACGGATCTGCTCGAGCCGAGCCGCGACCCCGAGCGCCAGGCCGTCGCGGAAGCGCGGCGCCACGACCTGCATCCCGATCGGCACTCCGGCCTCGTCGAACCCGACCGGCACCGACACCGCGGGGTGCCCGGTGGCGTTCAGCTCGGGGGTGTTCGTCGCGATGGTCGGGTCATCGACCACCGAGCCGGCGTCGGACGGCACCGGCCCCTCCGGCGCCCAGCTCCGAACGTTCAGCGTCGGCAACACCAACACCGCGTCGGAACCGACCACCGCGTCGATCCGGGCACCGATCTCGTGGCGGCGCCGTTGGGCGGCGATGTAGTCCGCGGCCGACACCTGCTCACCGAAGGTGAGCATCGCCGCGAGCGAGGGCTCGAAGGCCTCCCACTGGTCGCGCACGTCGCCCAGGCTCTGGGCGAGCTCGGCGCTCGACATCACGAACCAGTCGAAGACCGATCCGGGATCCGACGGCGGGTCGACCTCGACCACCTCGACACCGTCGGCCGCGAGCGACTGGACCGCGGCGACCACAGCCGCCTCGACCACGGGATCGACGTCCGCGCGGAACGACCGACAGGTGAACACCATGCGAGGCATCGTCGGCTCAGGGTCGACCGTCCCCGCCGGCACCGACACCCAGTCGCCAGGTGCGGCTCCGAGCGTCACGTTCGCCTCGTGGACCACGTCGGCGACGGTGCGTCCGGCGACGCCCTGGGTGGAGAACTCGAGCCAGCGCGGCAACACGTTCCGCCCGATCGCGCCCATCGTCGGCTTGTAGCCGACCAACCCGCAGCAACTCGACGGGATACGCACGCTGCCCCCGCCGTCGGAGGCCGTCGCGAGTGGCGCCAGCCCGGCGATCAACGCCGCAGTGGACCCACCGCTCGACCCGCCGGGCGACCGCTCGAGGTTCCACGGGTTCCGGGTGGGCCCGAACACGACGTTGGTGGTGAACGGCGCATGGCCGAACGCCGGGGTGTTGGTGCGGCCGACCACGATCGCGCCCGCCGCGCGCAGGCGGGCCACCACGATGTCGTCGATCTCGTCGGGCGGGGCATCCACGAACAGCGGCGACCCGAACGTGGTGCGGCTGCCGCGGCAACGCGCCATGTCCTTGACCAGCAGCGGCAGCCCGGCCAAGGCGCCGGTGCGGGGATGGCCCGCGGCCTCGTCGAGGGCACGGTCGGCGTCCACCGAGACGACCGCATTCAGGTCGGCGTGGCTGGCCTCGATCCGGCGAAGGCTCTCCTGCACCAGCTCGGTCGGTGACACCGCCCCGTCACGCACTCTCCCGGCCAGATGTGCGAGCCCCGCCAGTCGTTCCACCATCTCCGGACCGTAGCGGTCGACGTCGAGGTCCCGTCGGGCCCTTCACTCGTCAGGATCGCGTGAGGACCGGCGTCTCGCGATGGCAACAAGGGATCCGCTTCGTAGGGTCCGGGTATGTCGAGCGAGTGATCGACGCACCGCGGGACATCCTGGATCTGCAGCACGGTGTTCGGGCGCTGTTCCAGCCCAACGCCCCGGGCCGTCGCGAATTGCGCTGCGCGGCGGGGCTCAGGCGTCGTCAGGTGCTCAAGAGCTACGGCCAGTACCTCGCCGAACGGGTCGAGCTGGTGGTCGGCGTGTCCGAGGTGACGGCGTGGCGAGGACGGGCCTCTCGTGGAGCCCTGATCTGTCGCAGGTTCCGTGACGAGGTGTTCGCCGTCGCGTTGGACGCGGTGGGGCCGAGGTCGGCGGCATGGCCCGCCTTCGCGTTGGTCGACCTTCGCGACGTCGTCGTCGTCGCGGAGCTTCGCGCGGTCCGCGACGACGCGGAGTCACGACGGGTGCTGGACCTACTCCGACTGACGTGAGCGACCGCGCCGCCGGCTGATCTCGACGGCGACCGACTCGAGCTCGAGCTGCGCGTGCTCTGCGTCGATGCCGGCGAACAGGTCGTGCAGCGCGACGGCCTGGACGGCGAGTCGGGTGGCACTGGCCGGCGCGTGCTCCGCGTCGACGATCTCGGGATGCGCGGCGATGACCGTCGCCGCGGTGCGCACCGCGCGGTGTTCGGCGCGATCCCCGTCGCTGGGGTGGTCGAAGCGCCAGCGCGCGACCTGTGCCGCGATCGCGGGCTGGTCCGGGTCGGGCTCGACCCCGGCGGCAGGGAAGATCCGACAGTCGTAGGTCCGACAGGTCCGGGGCCGATGCGCGTAGATCGAGCATCGACCGTCGACCAGCATCGGGCATCGCCCTTCCTCGTCGTAGCCGAGCAGCACGTGTCCACGGGGTAGACCGGGGGCGGGTACCA
>DATEEV010000436.1:0-5076 GCA_035281005.1 Microthrixaceae bacterium
GAACTCCGAGCCACCTGATCAAGATGGTTCGTCGGTGGATCAGCATTGTTGGTCCTGCCACTCGTGCTCGCGGCATGTACGGAGGAGCAATGGACGGCGGCGGCTAGCTCCTCCGATCGAGTCGGGCGACGGCCGCCTCGATGAACGCCACGGTGTCGTGGTGACCCGCGGTGACGCCGAGGCCCTCCTCGATGGCCAGCACGTGGGCGAGGCCGGTCATCAACAGGAGCGCGGCCTGGGGCGGCATCTGTTCCGGGCTCACGCCGTCGGCTTCGAAGGCCGCGGTGAGCGCAGCGAGCTGGGCGTCGCGCCACCGCTCCGCGTAGGCGGCGATCTCGGCGCGGATCGCCTTGCGGTGGTTGGCCAGCGCCACGAACTCGATCAGGAACGCCGCACCCCGGGGATCGGCGTTCATCTGCCACAGCGATCGGAGGGATGCATCCACCGCGAGCGTCCGTTCGAAACGGGCGAGGTTCTCGTCGGCCCGGCGCCGGAAGACCTCCAGGAAGAGGTCGTCCATGGAGCGGAAGTAGTAGTGGACGAGCTGCGGCTTGAGGCCGGCCTTGGCTGCAACGCGCCGGGAGGTGACCGCGGCGTACCCCTCCTCGACCATGAGCAGCTCGGCGGCGTCGACGAGCCGGGAGCGCGTCTTGGAGTCGGTCGTGCCGATGCGCCGACCAGAAGGCCCTCCTACCATTCCGACACCTTGCCACGTCGGCCCGCCCGATGCTATGCAACTGCTTAGCATCGACGTGCTGACAGCGAGGGGAGCTCGGGTTGAGCGACTGGAAGACCACCGACTACTTCAACGACGAGTCCCTCAACGAGGACCCGTACGCGTACTTCGACGAGCTGCGAGCGGAGTGCCCCGTGCTGCCGCTCGACCACCTGGGTGTCGTCGCCGTCACCGGATACGACGAGATCAGCGAGGTCTACCGAGACACCAACTCGTTCTCATCGTGCAACTCGGTGATCGGCCCGTACGCCACGTTCCCCGTTCCGCTCGAGGGCGACGACGTCAGCGAGATCGTTCGCGAGTACCGGGACCAGCTCCCGATGTACGAGCACATGGTCACGATGGACCCTCCCGACCACACCCGGGAACGGGCCCTGGTGATGCGACTGCTCACGCCCAGGCGGCTGCAGCAGAACGAAGAGTTCATGGAGCGCCTCGCCAGCTCGCAGCTCGACGAGTTCGTCCCCAGCGGTCAGTGCGAGTTCATCAGTGCCTACGCGCAGCCCTTCGCCATGCTCGTCGTGGCCGACGTCCTCGGGGTGCCCGAGGCCGATCACGCGCGGTTGCGCAAGGGCTTCGGCCTCCTGGGAACGGTGGGCGAGATCGGCGCCGGCGGCGATCAGCACGGCGACGAGCTCAACCCGTTGTCGTGGCTCGACGACCTGTTCGCGGAGTACATCGAGGATCGGCGTCGCGAGCCCGGCGACGACGTGCTGACCACGATGGCGCTCGGTACCTATCCCGACGGCACCATCCCCGACGTCACGTCCGTGGTCCGGACCGCGACGTTCCTCTTCGCGGCCGGCCAGGAGACGACTGCCCGGCTCCTCGCGGCGGCGTTGAAGCACCTCGCCGAGCACCCCGAGCTGCAGGACGAGCTACGCGAGCACAAGGAGCTCATCCCGAACTTCATCGAAGAGGCGCTGCGGATGGAGAGCCCGGTCAAGACCGACTTCCGCTTCACCATGCGCTCGACCAACGTCGGTGGTGTCGACATCAAGGCCGGCACACCGGTCATGCTGCTCAACGGCGCGGCGAACCGCGATCCCGAGCGGTTCGAGTGCCCGCACGAGTTCCGCATCGACCGCGAGAACGCCCAGGCGCACGTCGCGTTCGGTCGCGGGCTGCACTCCTGCCCTGGAGGGCCACTGGCCCGCGTGGAGGGCCGCGTGAGCATCGAGCACCTCCTCGACCGCACCCGGAACATCCGGATCTCCGACGAGCACCACGGACCTCCGGGCGCGCGGAGGTTCGACTACGAGCCCACGTGGATCCTGCGCGGCCTCACCAAGCTGTACCTGGAGTTCGACCCGGTCGACACCAAGTGACCGGTCGGGTCGCCGTCGTGACGGGCGGCGCGTCGGGCATCGGGCTCGGCATCGCCCGCCAACTCGCGGCCGACGGTCATCGCGTCGCCGTCCTCGATCGCAACGGTCAGGGAGCCACCGGCGCTGCGGCTGCGCTCTCCACCGAGGGCGCGACGGCGGTGGCCGTCGAGGTCGACGTCGCGGACCGCGCCTCGGTCGACACGGCGTTCGCCGAGGTCCGTTCGTCGCTCGGTCCGATCACGACCCTCGTCACCAGCGCGGGCATCGAGTCGTTCACTCCCCTCGTCGACATCACCGCCGAGTCATGGGACCGGACCATCGCGGTCAACCTGACCGGCACGTTCACCTGCGTGCAGGCAGCGGTGCCCGACATGCTCGAAGCCGGCTGGGGTCGCATCGTCACGATCGCCTCGTCGAGCGCGCAGTCGGGCGCGGCCAAGATGACCCACTACGCCGCGTCGAAGGGCGGGGTCATCGCGCTCACCAAATCGCTGGCGGTCGAGCTCGCCCGCAACGGCATCACGGCGAACTCGATCTCACCGAGCCTCGTCGACACGCCGATGGCCCGAGCCGCGGAAGCGGCCGGAGAATTCGTCGGTGTCGACAAGGTCGCCCGCCACGTGCCCGTCGGCCGAGCCGGCACCCCCGACGACATCGCCGCCGCGTGCTCGTACCTCTGCTCTGACGCGGCCAGCTACATCACCGGTCAGGTGCTCGGCGTCAACGGCGGCATGTACCTCTAGTCACGGCGGTTCCCGAAGGTCGTCACACCCTGGTGACGTGCAGATCCTCCAGGTCCGGGAAGTCGTCGTCCTGGGTGACCACGGGTACGCCGAGTGCAAGTGCCGTCGCCGCGATCCACGAGTCGTTCACCGGCATGCGCTGTCCGCTGTCGCGCAGCAACACTCGAAGACGAGCCCACTCGGCGGCGACTCCCTCGTCCACAGGAACAGGATCCAGCTGAAGCGCCGCGGTCAGGGTGGCAAGTCGCCGGTCGCGCACGCCCACGGTGCTCGCCGCGAGAACACCGGCTCGCAGCTCACCGATCGTGATGATCGAGACGGCCAGTTCCTCGGGCAGCGCCTCGACGTCCAACAAACGTCCATTCTCGCGAGCGATGAAGACGGACGTGTCCGCGATGCCTCGGCTCACGACATGGGGAGCTCGTCGGTCATCTCGCCCGCAAGTTCGTCGAGGTCCTCAGCAAGGCCCGGATCGGCTTGGTGTTTGAGCACCGTCGACGCGAACTCACTCCGGGGTACCCAGCGGGGTCGCCGTCCGATCGGGGCCAGGACGGCGGTGGGGCGGCCGTCGACGGTGATGGTGAGGGTTTCGCCTGAACCGACGCGGTCCAACAGTGCTCGAGTCGAGTTGCGCAGTTCACGGGAGGCAACGTCAGCGATGCCACGAGTGTAGCAAGTGTGCGACGGTCGGGGTGCCCGACGGCGCGGGCTCCTTGGAGCCGTGGACGTCGTCCAACTTCGCCTCGCGCCGAGGGCGGTCGAGAAGCCACGCTGTAGCGTGCCGTTCTGCGATCAGGACGAAGGTGGTTACGGATGGCGGGAGGTGAGGAGCTCCTTCTCCAGGACCGGGATTGGCGACGACGCAACTCGATGTGGATGCTGCCGGCTCTGGCGTGCTGCGGCCTCCTGACCTGGACATCCTTTCTCTACATCGGGGTCAAGGCGAAGCGGCCGTCCTGGCTCGCCGCCGCCGCGTTCTACGGCGTTGTCTTCGTCCTCTACGCCGTGCTCGTCGGCACGGCCCCAGAAGCAGCCGACGGATCACCGAACATGTCGGCCTGGCCGCGCACCGCCGGGACCATCTGTTTCTTCGTGGTCTGGCTGGGGGGGATCGTTCATGCCCTGATCGTCAACCCCCAATGGCTGTCCTTCCTGGCATCGCCACAGGCGCCAGCGAACACGTCCTCGTTCTCAGCGAGTGCCCCGATCACGCCGGGGGCGCTCGACGACCCATGGCGATCGTTCGTATCACAGGCCCTCACCCTGCAACGGGAGATCGCGACCGCGGTCGTGAACACCCCTTCCGGACCGATGCAGGACCGACTGAAGGTCGTGACCGACCACGTCGACGCAGGCCTGACCGAGTGTCGGCAACTCGCCCAGGGTGGGCAACGACTGAGCGACGCACGGGCCCGCATCGACACCGCTGCCATCGCCCGACAACTCAGCGAGCTTCCGCCCCTCGCGGCGAACCCGTCCCTCACTCAGGCCGCACGAGCACTTCAGGCCCAACTCGACACCGCCACGCGCATCGAGACCGAGATTTCAGCGTCCCACGACGGCCTGCTGCTGTTGAACGCTCGCCTCGGTGAGGTCGCTGCTCGGGTCATCGAACTCTCGGCTCGACCCCAGGCGCTGAACGATGCCGCCGAAGTCGACACGGTCGTCGAGTCGGTCGTCGACGAGTTGGTCGCGATCCGAGAAGCCCTCACCGAGATGGACGGATACCCCGCAGACCTCTGACCGTCGTTGGACCTGCGCGGCCGGCGATGCTAAGCAATTGCACAGCATTTCTGCCCCCGGGGGGGAAGGTTCCATGAACGCCCGCAACGGCGGCGTGTACTACGACCCATACGACGCCACCATCAACGCCGACCCCTACCCGACCTATCGCCGGCTCCGGGACGAGGCGCCGATCTACTTCAACGAGGAGTTCGACGTCTGGGCCCTCTCGCGCCACGGCGACGTCGAGAAGGCGCTCGTCAACTGGGAGACCTTCTCGAGCGCCCGCAGCGACATCCTCGAGATCGTGCAGTCCGGCATGGAGCTACCGCCGGGCGTGGTGATGTTCGAGGATCCCCCACTGCACGCGATGCACCGCGGCCTGATGTCACGGGTGTTCACCCCACGCCGGATGAACGCGCTCGAACAGCAGGTCCGCGACTTCTGCGCCAGGTGCCTCGATCCCTTCGTCGACGCCGACCGGTTCGACTTCGTGACCGACCTCGGCGCCGAGATGCCGATGCGGGTGATCGGCATGCTCCTCGGG
>DATEEV010000437.1:0-6596 GCA_035281005.1 Microthrixaceae bacterium
CCTTGCCGCCGCCACCACCACCGCCGGCTCCGGCGCCACCGCCGCCGGCCGCGCTGGTGTTGCAGACACCGCCCGGCTCGAAGCCGTTGCCGCCGCCACTGCCGGCCATGGCCGGGACACTCCAGCCGCCGGCTCCAGTGAAGCCGTTGGCGCCGGCGCCCCCGGTGCCGCCCGTGATCTCGATCGAGTCGAGCACCAGCGCGCTGGTGGAGTTGACGACATAGACGCCGTAGCTGGTCTGGCCGGACCCGGCGGTCGCACCGGTGACGTTCAGGTCAGCCACCGTCGTGGGCGTCGCGATGCCCGAGGCGATGATCCCGACTGGACCGCCCGTCGTGGCGTCGAAGCTCGCGTCGACGTTGGCAACAACTGGCGCAGTGGCCAGCAGGCCGCGCTGCCAGTTCTGACCGAAGCCACCGCGGATCTCGAGCCCCGCGGTCACCGCGAACTTCGGATACGAGCCACCCGCCACGAAGACCTTGGTCTTGCCGGTGGCGAGCGCACGGACCTCGCCCTGGGTGATCGTGGCGCACGGCGCCAGAATTGCTCCGCAGGTCGAGCTGTCGGCGCCGGTCCCACTGTTCACGAACGCCGCGTTGTTCTGCTCGCCGTCGATGCCGTCGCAGTTCTGGTCGATCTCGTCACCGGCCGGATCGGCGGCACCGGGGTTGATCCCCGCGTTCGCGTCGTTGCAGTCAGCCGGCGGGAAGTAGCCGTCGCCGTCGGCGTCGCCCTGCACGTTCACCGTGATCGAGTCGGTGTCGACACCTCCGAAATCGTCGACGACCGTGAGGACGACGTTGTAGACGCCCGCGACGGTGTAGAGCGCGGACGGGGCGACCCCGCTGCCCGCCGTCGAATTCCCGAAGTCCCACGAGTACCCGACGATCACGCCGTCGGAGTCGCTCGAGCCACCGCCGTTGAAGCTCACCGTCAGTGGGGCGTTGCCCGACAACGGCCCGCCCGCCGCCACGGCGACCGGGTTCTGGTTGGCGGGACCGCCGCCACCGCCTCCGCCACCTGCGGTCGCGCACGATGCCGCGACCAGTGCGAGCCCCGCGACCAGGATCGGAAATGCCCGGGTCCACTTCGCCATGGTGTTGCCCCCTCCGCGCACGAGGGTCGCCCTGCCCTCCGCCGCGATCCTCAGCCTGCTGGATCCTCAGTGCTCCGTCAACCAAAAATCATCGAGGTTCACGTTTCGAGGTCGACCGCTTCGGCGAGGAGCTCGAGGGACCGCAACCGGCTCGCCGCGGAGTCTGCATGATGCACGACGATGAGTTCGTCGGCGCTGCAGTGTCGCTGGAAGTCGTCGAGGTAGTCGCGCACGACTGTCGGCGTGCCGACGGCCGAGTAGGTGAGCATCTGCTCGATCTGAGCGGCCTGGGGCGACTGCAGCACCCGGTCGGCCTCCTCGTCGGTCCAACGCCGCCCGTCACGTCCGAGCAGGGCGCGCACTCGGGCTCGACGGCTGCGCAGCAGCTGCGCCTGTGCCGCCTCGTCGGTGTCGGCGATGATGACGTTCACCCCGGCGATGACATGAGGATGGTCGAGCTGGGCCGAGGGCTCGAACCGCTCCCGGTAGAGGTCCACCGCTCGATGCAGGGCATGGGGCGCGAAGTGTGACGCGAACCCGTACGGGAGCCCCAGCGCCGCCGCGAGCTGGGCACCGAACAGCGACGAGCCGAGGATGTAGAGCGGGACCTTCGTGCCCTTTCCCGGGATCGCCCTCACCCCGGGGATGGGATCATCGTCGCCGAGGAAGCGCTGCAGCTCGATCACGTCGTCGGGGAAGTGCTCGGAGGCGGCCGGGTCGCGACGCATGGCACGGAAGGTGTTCTGATCGGTGCCCGGCGCGCGGCCGAGACCGAGGTCGATGCGGCCCGGATGCAACGTCTCCAGCGTGCCGAACTGCTCTGCGATGGTCAGCGGCGAGTGGTTGGGGAGCATGATCCCGCCCGCGCCGAGCCGGATCCGTTCCGTGTGCGCCGCCACGTGGGCGATCAGCACCGCCGTGGCCGACGAAGCGATCGAAGCGATGTTGTGGTGCTCCGCGTACCAGACGCGTCGGTAGCCGAGGTCCTCGGCGCGTCGGGCGAGCGCCACACTGCCTTCGAAGCTGTCGGCGATCGTCTCGCCCTCGCCAACCGACGCGAGGTCCAGGATCGACAGCGGAACCGAGCTCGAACTCACCGTGTCCTTCCCGTCGCCGTTCCCATCGCGGATCCGACGCTATTGGGAGCGATGTCGAGTTCCACCCAACCGAACGGGCTCCACAAGCAACTGGTGGTCGCCACCGCCGCACGTCAGACGACGGAGCGGGCATGATGCCTCGAGCGATCCACCGTCCGGTGAGCGAGAGCAGTCCGATGCAACACGATGCGGCCGAGACCAGATATGTCGCGGTTGGTGACGCCGATGTCGCCTACAGGGTCATCGGGCAGGGCCCGCTCGATGTGTTGCACTTCTACGGAGTCGGAACTCAGATCGACTCACTCTGGGATCATCCGTCCGTAGCCCGGTTCCTCGAGGGTCTCGCGAAGTTCAGCAGGATCATCGTCTTCGACCGGCGGGGAATGGGGGCGTCGGACCGTCTCCCGCGCGATGCGATGCCGACCTGGGAGGAGTGGACGCACGACATCATCGCCGTGCTCGACGAGGTCGGCTCGGACCGCGTCGCGATCGTCGCTGGGCTCGACGCCGGCCCGATCGCGATGTTGTTCGCGGCGATGCATCCGGAGCGGGTCGAGGCACTCGTCATGTCGAACACGACTGCGCGTTACCTGGTCGATGACGACTATCCGATCGGCGCGTCGTCGGCCACGCTCGACTTCGTGATCGAATCGGTGCGAACCCGCTGGGGAACGACGGACTTCATGAGAGTGCAACAGCCAGCGGACGCCGATGACGTCGAGGCCCTGAACCGCAGTGCGCGCAGGCTACGGGCGTCTGCCACGCCCTCGACCGCGGCCGCGCAGCTCCGCTACATGCTCGAGAGTCTCGACGTCCGTGCCGCATTGCCGGCGATCCGCGCGCCGACGCTCGTGCTCCACACGAGCCACAATCCGTTCATCCCGGCGGAGCACGGCCGTCATCTCGCCGAACACATCGAGGGAGCGAGCTACCGGGAGGTGCCGGGCCACGGCATCGGCTTCGACGACGACCAGTCGACGCAGGCGTTCGTCTTCGAGGAGATCGCGGCGTTCCTCACGGGGGAGCGCCCGATCGTCGAGGTCGACCGGGTGCTCACTACGGTGCTGTTCACCGACATCGTTCGTTCGACCGAACAGGTCGTCGCCCTGGGTGACGCGCAATGGCGGGCACGCCTGGACGCGCATGATCGAGCGGTGAGGGCAGAGCTCCACCGGTTCTCCGGTCGCGAGGTCAAAACCACAGGCGATGGGTTCTGTGCGTCATTCGACGGACCGGCGCGCGCGATCCGTTGCGCGAGCGCCATCATCGAGGCTGGCCGTCGGCTGGGCACGGAGATCCGCGCCGGCATCCACACGGGCGAGTGCGAGGTTCGACACGGTGACCTGGCCGGGCTCGCGGTTCACATCGCCGCACGCGTGGAAGCGCTCGCAGAACCGCGCGAGGTCCTGGTGTCCGGCATTGTCAAGGACCTCGTCGTCGGTGCCGGGATCGAGTTCGTGGACCGGGGAGACCACGACCTGAAGGGCGTGCCCACGAGCGTGCGCCTCTATGCGGTCAGGGGCTGACCCGCGCTCGTCACCATCGACACGGAAACCACCCGAGCGCGCCGCCGCCCTACTGTGGAGCGGGGTAGAGGTGGGGAAGAGGTGAGGAAGCCGATGACGATGACCCCTGACGTGGACGACCGCGCGTCGCTGTTCTTCGAGCCGTCGCGGTGGGCGGACATGGACGGCTGGCACGATCGCGTGGCCGAGATCCGGCGTGACTCGCCGGTCCTGCGGGCCGAGGTGGAGGGTTACGAGCCGTTCCTCGTCCTGACCCGCCACGAGGATGTCTTCGCCGTGTCGCGCGACAACGACCTGTGGCTCAACACACCGCGCTCGGTGCTCGGCACCGACGCCGACTGGGACCGCCTGGTCGCGAGCGGGATGCCGGTGCCCGCCACCCTCGTGCACCTCGACGGTCCGGCACACCGCCAGCACCGGGCCATCACCAACGACTGGTTCAAGCCGGCCGCCGTCAAACACCGCCAGCCGCGCATCGACGAGCTGGCCGACGAGTTCGTTCAGCGCATGCGGGACCTCGACGGAGAGTGCGACTTCGCCAGCGACATCGCGCAGCCCTACACCCTGCGCGTGATCATGGACATCTACGGCGTCCCGCCCGAGGACGAGCCGACGATGATGTCGCTCACGCAGGGCGTCTTCGGCGCCGCCGACCCGGAGTTCCTCGGGGACAGCGCGAACCCCGAGGCGAAGGTCATCGAGTCGGTGATGTCGTTCATCCAGTACTTCAACGGGATCACCGAGGACCGGCGGGCCCATCCCGGTGACGACCTCGCCACGGTCATCGCCAACGGCTCGATCGACGGCGAGCTGATGGGCGACGCCGAACGGCTCTGGTACTACATCATCGTCGCGACCGCGGGACACGACACCACGTCGTTCGCACTGTCCGGCGGCATGGAGGCCATGCTGCGCGATCCGTCGCAGCTCGCCGCGATCCGGAACGATCCCGACCTGGTCGTCAACGCCGCCGAAGAGTGCATCCGGTGGACCTCACCGGTACGACACTTCATGCGCTACGCGTCCGAGCCGACCACGATCGGCGGCGTCGAGGTCGACCCCGGCGGGCGAGTCCTGCTGTCGTACCCGTCGGCCAACCGCGACGAGGACGTGTTCGAGCGGTCGATGACCTTCGACGTCACCCGGCCCGATGCGGACAAGCTCCTCGCGTTCGGTGTCGGCGGGCACTTCTGCCTCGGCGCCAACTTCGCCCGCCGGGAGCTGCGCACGATGCTCGACCGCCTCGTGAGCCAGCTCGAGTCCATCGAGCCCGCCGGCCCCGCCTCGTGGTCGGAGTCGCACTTCGTGTCCGGCGTCAAGCACCTGCCGGTGAGGTACCGGTTTCGCTGACCATGGTCGCCCTCGAACGGCTCCTGGCCGCGACGCACGAGGAGGACGGGTGATCTGATGAGGGCAGTGCTGCACGAGCGATACGGGCCTCCCGAGGTGCTCCACCTCGGTGAGGTGGAGCCCCCGAAGCCGAAGGCCGACGAGGTCCGCGTCGTGGTCCACGCCGCCACGGTGAACCGGACCGACTGCGGGTTCCGGTCCGGCAAGCCGTTCATCGTGCGATTCTTCAGCGGGCTGCTCCGCCCGAGGCGGAAGATCCTCGGCACCGAGTTCGCCGGAGTCATCGACGCGGTCGGCGGCGACGTGACCGAGTTCGCCGTCGGGGACGAGGTGTTCGGCGTGCACGAGGGCTTCGGCGCGCATGCCGAGTACGTGTGCGTGGGGGAGGGCACGCCGATCGCGGCGAAGCCGACCAACGTGGGGTTCATCGATGCCGCCGCGGTGTCCGACGGCGTGATCCTGGCCCTCACGTGTCTGCGCGCGCCGGAGGTCGGAGCCGGCACCAACCTCCTCGTCTACGGCGCGTCGGGGTCGATCGGCAGCGCGGCGGTGCAATTGGCCAAGAACCTCGGCGCCGAGGTCACCGCGGTGTGCAACACCGTGAACGTCGACGTCGTCGCCGGCCTCGGCGCGCACGAGGTGATCGACTACACCCGCCACGACTTCACCAGGAACGGTCGCACCTATGACGTCGTGTTCGACGCGGTCGGCAAGCTGTCCTACCGCCGCACGCGACGTTCGGTGCGACCGGGTGGCTTCTGGGTCACCACCGACGGCGGGTACTTCTGGCAGAACCCGCTCCTGGTCGTGCTGACACGGTTCTTCGGGTCGCGTCGCGCGTTGATGCCGCTCCCGAAGTACCGCAAGGCGGAAGTGCTTCTCGTCAAGGAGCTCATCGAGGCGGGTGAGTACCACGCCGTGGTCGACCGCTGCTACCCGCTCGAGGAGGTCGTGGACGCGACCCGCTATGTCGAGACCCAGCAGAAGACCGGCAATGTGGTGCTCACCGTCGTCGCGCCGAGCTGAGGCCGAGGTCGTGTTCCAGGCCGCGACCGCCTGACGAAGCCCGAATCCTCACGCGGCCCACCGGCCGCTGTGAGCGCATGGTCACGCACACGTCGCGGGCGCGAAACGGCCGTGCAACCGTGGTTTCGTACGTTTCGGTCACCCCCCGACATGCAGGAGTGACCGATGACGACCGTCGCCCCCGGGCCGAGCGCCCCGATCGTCGAACCGGAGACCGCCGTTGCGGCGCCCCCGGTCGTCGCCCCTGCCGTGCCGCCCCGGCCGCACTGGATCGACGACTGGCGACCCGAGGATCCCACCTTCTGGGCCGAGGGCGGCGAGCGGATCGCCAAGCGCAACCTCGTCATCTCCGTGCTCTCCGAGCACGTGGGCTTCTCCATCTGGAGCATGTGGTCGGTCTTCGTGTTGTTCCTCGGTCCCGACTACGGGCTCGACCCGTCCCGCAAGTTCCTGCTCACCACGCTGCCCGTGGCGGTCGGCGCCGCGATGCGGATCCCCTAC
>DATEEV010000438.1:0-9208 GCA_035281005.1 Microthrixaceae bacterium
CCCGCTATGTACGCAATCGTGAAGACCGGCGGTAAGCAGTACCGCGTCGAAGAGGGCCAGCAGCTCGAGGTGGAGCGCGTGGGCGAGCCCGGCTCCGATGTGGAACTGCAGACCGTGCTCCTCGTGGATGGTGGCACCACCCTCGCCACCCCTGACCAGCTCCGCGGCGCGTCGGTGACCGCCCGGGTGGTCGAAGAGGTGAAAGGCCCGAAGATCAACGGGTTCACCTACAAGAACAAGTCCAACCAGCGTCGTCGCTGGGGGCACCGCCAGACGCTGGCGAAGATCGAGATCACGAAGATCACGAAGGGCTGATCGACATGTCGAAGACCAAGGGCGGCGGCTCGACCAAGAACGGGCGTGACTCAGAGTCCAAGCGCCTCGGCGTGAAGGTGTTCGATGGTGGCGTCGTCACCGCCGGCTCGATCATCCTCCGCCAGCGCGGCACCCGCATCCACCCCGGTCAGAACGTGGGGCGCGGCGGCGACGACACGTTGTTCGCGCTGAGCGCCGGCAAGGTGAAGTTCGGAAGCCGACGCGGCCGCAAGCTCGTCGACGTCCTCACCGACTGAGCGCTCCCGCCGCGGTCCGCCGCGAAACCCGGCAGCCTCCGGCCGGTCGCGATTGCTGTGCGCTGCAACGTTTCGTCGCTACCATTCAGCGGTGACCGAGACGGCGGCATCGTCAGCGCCGGTGAGGCGCCTGCAGAATCCTCTCGAAGTGATTCGCATCGTGGCAGCAATCGTCGCGGCGATCGCGTTGGCAGCAGTACTTGTTTCGTCGGTTGTTCTGCTCAACCGATTCCGACCTAATCCAGGTACGGCGTGGCGGATGGAAGTGCCGCTGGTCGGACACCCTGACGGCGGCTATTCACCCCGAGCGTGGGTGTCGTTGCACGAGACGGCACTGCTCGTCGCCTTCATGGCGGTGCTGGTGTGGACCGCGGCGGCTGCAACGGTCGTGAGAGTCCGAACACGCGGGGCGAACTGGGTAGTCGTCACGGCTACCGCAATCACCGTGGCCAGCTGCGCCGTAGCGTCGTATTCCTGGTTTCTGGTCCGCTGGGACCAGATCGCGTTGCGGTCGGTGACGGTGGGGGAGAACCACGCCGGATTGTGGAAGGCCGCGACATTGGACGACGTGCGCTTCCTGCTCGTGGGCGGCACCGAGGTCAGCCAACGTTCCTACCTCGTTGCGCTGCTCGTCCATCTCGCAGCGCCTGTCGTGGCAGCCTTGGCCTTGGCGGTCTCGGTCCTGTGGGCCAAGCGATATCGACGGCCCACGGGCGAAACACGCCGCCAGGCCACAGCCCTGTTTGCGCCATAGCCGGAAATCGCCACTCGGTCGCGACGTCGCTCGGCAAGCGCAAGGGTGTCGCCCAGCCGCCTCGTGGGAGGCACTAGCGGCGCCAGTCGACCCCGAGCGGCAGCGATGATCGGTCCCACCCGAGGTGATCGATCGCCATGGTGAACGCGTAGCGGTCGGTCATGCCCGCAACGTAGGTGACTGCGTCGCGTATCGCCTCGGTGCCACCGGCAGCGACGTCGCCGTGGCACGTCGGGGACATCGCCCCGTCGTGGCCGTCGAACTGCAGCGTGTTGGGTCGATCAGCGTAGAACTCGACGAGGGATCGCAGGACCCGGATGATGGACTCGGACTGGGCGATCGACGACGGGCGCATGTAGATGCACTCGTAGTTGAAGGCCCGGAAGGCGGAGAGCGCCTCCGCGAGCGGTTCGACCATCGACACGTGGCCCGTGTGCGCGTAGGCGTCGACCACCCCGCCGATGAAGGCATGGAGCTGCCCGGAACGACGATCTCCGCACCGCTCGCGCACCACCTCGGGAAGCATCGCGGGCGTCACGATGCCGGCGTGCACCGCATCCTCGAAGTCGTGGCACACGTACGCGATGCGGTCGGCCCACGAGACCGCCTCACCCTCGGGCGTCGCGGGCGCGGGGCGCGACCACGAGTGGTTGCGGATCCCGTCGAGGGTCGGCAGGCAGAGGTTGAGCGGGCCGAGCACGACGTCGGCGCCCCACACGGCATGATCGTACCCCTCGTCGAGGTAGGGCCCGAACGCGTCCTCCGACGCGTGGCCGCCCGGGCCGTGCCCGCAGTCGTGGCCGAGGGCGATCGCCTCGGTCAGCGCCACGTTCAACCGGCACGCGCGGGCGATCGCCGTGGCGACCTGGGCGACCTCGAGTGCGTGGGTGAGCCGGGTGCGCTGGTGGTCGTCAGGGAAGATCACCACCTGCGTCTTGCCGGCGAGGCGCCGGAACGCGGTCCCGTGCAGGATCCGGTCGCGGTCGCGCTCGAAGCACGTACGGAGCGGATCGGGTGGCTCGTCGATGTGGCGGGTTCCGGCGTCGACCGAACGGGTCGCCGTGGGTGAGAGCCAATCCTGCTCGGCCTCCTCCCGCACCTCCCGGGCGGCGATCGAGGCAGATGGTGCGCTGCGAGCTGAGTCGGCGTGAGCGACGCGGACCGCGACCTGCTGACCGTTGAGGTCGCCGTGGTGCCCCGCCATGGTGGCCGCCCACGCCGCCGCCCGCCGCGAGGGTGGTGACGCGTGGTCCTCTCCTCGGGTGGAAGTGGTCATGAGCGAATCCTACGGAGGGGGGCTGACACCTTCGCCCTAACCTTGCCGGGTGTCCAACTTCGTCGACGAGGCCGCGCTGTGCGCGCGGGGTGGTGACGGCGGAGCAGGATGCGTGTCGTTCCGCCGCGAGGCCCACACGCCGAAGGGCGGGCCCGATGGCGGGGACGGCGGCCATGGCGGCGACGTGTGGCTCGTCGCCGACCACAACGTGGCGTCCCTGCTCGCCTACCGGGACCATCCCCATCGAACCGCGCGCAAGGGCACGCACGGGCAGGGCAAGCGCAAGCACGGATCGTCGGGCGACGATCTGATCGTCACCGTCCCGGAGGGGACGATCGTCAAGGACCGTGACGGCTCGGTGCTCGCCGACCTCGTCCGCCACGGCGACCGCTGGCTGGCCGCCGCCGGCGGTCAGGGCGGCAAGGGCAACTCCAGATTCCTGTCGAACCGCCGGCGCGCGCCCTCGTTCGCCGAGCAGGGAGAGGTCGGCGAGGAGCGCTGGATCTGGCTCGAGCTCAAGCTCATGGCCGACGTCGCACTCGTCGGCTTGCCCAACGTCGGCAAGTCGACGCTGATCTCGCGGATCTCGGCCGCTCGGCCGAAGATCGCCGACTATCCCTTCACCACCCTCGAGCCCCAGCTCGGTGTGGTGCGACTGACCGATGACGACTCGCCCTTCGAGATGATCGTTGCCGACATCCCGGGCCTCGTCGAGGGCGCCGCCGAGGGAAGAGGCCTCGGCCATCAGTTCCTGCGCCACATCGAGCGCGCCCGCGTCCTGCTGATGGTGCTGGACCTCGCCGATCCCGTGGGCGTCGCCCCCGACGAGCAGGAGCGGGTGCTGCTCGACGAGCTCGGCCGGTACCGACCCGAGCTGCTCGAACGGCCCCGGGTCCGGATCGGGTCGCGGGCCGACCTCGCCGAGCCGCCCCCGGGCTTCGACGGTCTGGCGGTCTCGGGGGTGACCGGCCGGGGCGTCCCCGAACTGCTCGGCGCGCTCCGCCGAGCGGTCGAGTCGGTCCGCATCGAGACTGTCGAGGCGGAGGCCTACGTGGTCCATCGCCCGATACCGGAAGGCGTGCAGGTCGAACGCGGCCACGACGGCGTGTTCGAGGTGCTCGGACGCGAGGCGCGACGCGCCATCGCACTGTCGGACCTCACCAATCCCGAGGCGCTCGACGTTGCCCGGCAGCGGCTCACGGCACTCGGCGTCGACCGCGCCCTGGTGCGCGCCGGCGTGCTCGAGGGCGACGTGGTGAGGATCGGCGACCTCGAGTTCACCTACGAGCCCGACGACGAGTTCGGCTTCGACGGAGCCCGCAGGTGAGCGCACCCGCCACCGGGTCGATCTCGGTGGTCAAGGTCGGCACGTCGTCGATCACCGATGACGACGGGGCGATCGACCGCGACGCGATCGTCAAGGTCTGCACCGAGATCGCCGCCGTGCGCGCCACCGGGCACCGCGTCGTGCTGGTGACCTCGGCCGCGATCGCCGCCGGCCTGCCCGCGCTCGGCATGAGCGCACGACGTCGCCCCACCGACGCCCGGACCCTGCAGGCGGTCTCGGCCGTCGGGCAGGCCCGTCTGATGCAGGTCTACAACGAGGTCCTGGCGGAGCTCGGGGGCCTGGTCGGGGGTCAGGTGCTGCTCGCGCCGCTCGACTTCATGGTCCGCAGCCAGTACCTCCATGCGCGTTCGACACTGCTCCGCCTGCTCGAGCTCGGGGTCGTCCCCGTCGTGAACGAGAACGACGCCATCGCGGACGACGAGATCCGCTTCGGCGACAACGATCGCATCGCCGCGTTGGTGGCTCAGCTGCTCGGGGCCGAGTGCCTCGTCATCCTCACCGATGCCGCAGGGGTGTTCACCTCCGACCCGAGACTCGACGCCAGCGCGTCGCTGATCGAGGAGATCGTCGAGGTCGACCAGGCCCTCGAACGCCATGCCGGGGGCACTGGCTCCAACCGGGGAAGTGGCGGCATGACCACCAAGCTCGCCGCGGCCAAGATCGCCGCGTGGTCGGGCGTTCGGACGGTGATCGCCGCCGCCGACCGCGAACGGGTGGTGGGCGAGGCGATCGAGGGGACTGCAGGCGTGGGCACCACCGTGGTTCCGCGCCCGAAACGCCTCCCGGCCCGGAAGGTGTGGATCGCGTTCGCCGTGGGCTCGAGCGGGCGAATCCACGTCGACGCCGGCGCCCGTCGGGCCCTGCTCGAGCGGGGGAGCTCCCTGCTCGCCGCGGGCGTCACCAAGGTCGAGGGCGACTTCGATGCCGACGAGGCGGTCGAGGTGCTCGACCCCGACGGTCAGGTCATCGCCAAGGGACTGTCACGCGTCGGCGCGGCCGCGCTGCGCGGGGACGCGACCGGGGTCGTGCTCCATCGCGACGACCTGCTCGTGCTCACCGACCAGGGCGGCGACGGCGCCGAAGGTTCGGCCTGAGCGCACCCCCCCGGTTCTGGCGGTCGTTCGTGGCGCCTGGCGCCACGTTCGCTCCCCGGGCGTGGGCGGGTCAGCCCGCCGGGGGCTCCGCGGAGGCCTCGGCGCCGGTGGAGGTGGCCGTCTGGGGCTCCGGGGTGGCCTCGGGAGCATTGGCCAGACCGAGTTGGCTGCGGATCTGCTCGAGGCGGGCCTGGGCTTCGACGTTCATCGCGGCGTGCTCGACCTCGAGCATCTTCGACTCGACCGTGGTGCCCTCCAGCTCGGAGGTGGCCTGAGCCTTGGCGTAGCGCTGCTCGATCTTCTGCTTCACCTCGGCCATGGTGGGCACGTCCTGGCCGACCGTCTCGGACAGCGACGCCATCGTGCGGTTGAGCTGCTCCTGCATCTTCGCCTGATCGAGCTGGGACAGCAGGTGCTGCTTCTCCGAGAGCTTCTTCTGGAGCACGGCCGAGTTCTGCTGCACCGCGGCCTTGGCCTGATCCGACGCCTGTGCGGCCTGCAGCGCCAGGGTCTTCAGGTTCTCGATCTCGTGCTCGAGCGCGATGAGGCGGTTGGCGAAGGCCTCCGCGGCACCGGTGTACTCGGTGGCCTTCGCCACGTCGTTGGCCTTGGCCGCCTCGTCGGCCATCAGCACGGCCTGACGGGCGTTCGCGTTCAGCTTCCCCAGCTCTTCCATCTTCTGGTTGAGCTGCATCTCGGTCGTCTTCTGGTTGGCGATCACGCTTGCCGCCTGTTCCTTCAGGCGGCGGTGCTGTTCCTGTGCCTCGGTGATCGCCTGCTCGAGCTGGATCTTCGGATCGGCCTTCTCGTTGAACAGCGAGGCCATCTTGGCCCCCATGTACTTCCACCAGCGCTGAAGCGTCTTGAACATGGCGCGCAGCCTAGGACCGATCGACGTCGTCCGCGGTGGCGTCGGGGGCCGCGTCGACGGAGTCGGCATCGGGGCTGGTCTCGGCGACGGTGATCCGACGCCGGGCGAGCGAGGCGCGGACCTCGTCGACGCCGTCGGCGCCCACGAGCACGCTGCCGGCCACGAACGTCGCCGTTGCGGCCGCTCCCGCGAGCAGCACACCCACGAGCTGACTCTCATCGCCGAGCACCTCGAGGGCCCCCCATCCGACCAGGCCCACGACCACGGCCAGGCCCAGCGACCTCGCCAGGCCGAGCACGGTCGGCCGGAGCTCCTCGGTGGTGAAGGTGACCCGTCGGTGCAACGCGAGCACGGCCACGACCGCACCCACGATGTACGCCGCGCCGTACGCGGCTCCGAGGCCCGGCGCGTCCCACTGCACGAGCACGAACGCGAAGGCGATGTTCGCGACACATTCGATCGCGTTCACCTGGAACGGGGTCTTGGTGTCCTCGAGCGCGTAGAAGCCGCGACAGCAGTAGAGGAACAACGAGAACGCGGGGAGCCCGAGCGCCATCAGCCGCACCGTGGCACCGACGTCGCCGGCCGCGTCGTCGCCGAACGCGCCGTGGTCGAGGACGATGTCGGAGGCCACCTTGGCGAACACGATGAGAAGGGCCGTCGCCGACAGCAACAGGGTCATCATCATCCGGAGACCGACGACGAACCGTCGTCGGAACGAGACGAGGTCGCCTCGGGTCGCGGCCGAGCTCAGCTCGGGCAGGAACGTGGTCATCACCGTCACCGCGATGAGGCCGTGAGGAAGCTGGAAGAAGATGAAGGCGATCGTGTACGTGGTGACCGTGCCGACCGGTGCGCCGTTCGCGAGTCGGAGCACGACGTAGAGCGCCACCTGGTTGGCGATCACGTAGCCGACGGTCCACCCGGCGAGCCGGATCATCTCCCGCACCAGCGGGTCATGGCGGTCGGGTCGCCACCGGAACGAGATCCCGGCTCCCCGCACCGCCCACACCAGGACCAGGACCATCGCCGCGATGCCCGCGGTGGTGCCGAGACCGACGACCCACTGGCCCGACACGCTGTCTCCGACCGTCGTGATCGGGTTGCACGTTCCGGCGCCGCCTGGCCGGCACTCGCTCCACACCACTGCGACCAGCGCCATCACGGCGATCACGACCACGTTGTTGAGCACCGGGGCGAACGCGGCCGCCACGAAGCGGCGCCGGGCATGGAGGGTGGCGGTCAGGAGGGCCGTCAGGCCGTAGAAGAAGATCTCGGGGAGGATCAGGTACAGGAACAGCACCAGCAGGTCGTACTGGTCGCCGTCGGTGCCCGACCCCGGCGACGATCCGTAGAAGCGGGCGATCAGGGGCGCCGCGGCGACCGAGACCGCGGACAGGGCGACGATGCCGCCGAACGCCAGGGACAGGATCGCCGAAGGCCCGTCGCGGTCGTCACGCTGGTCGGCCTTGACGAACAGCGGCACCAGCGTCGCCGACAGGACACCACCGATGAGCAGCTCGTAGACGATGTTGGGTGCGACGTTCGCGAGGTTGTACGAGTCGGCGACGAGCCCGTCGCCGAGCGCGGCGGCCGTGAACACGACCCGGAGGAGGCCGGTCAACCGGCTGAGGAGCGTGCCGGTGGCGACGACGGTCGAGACGCGAGCGAGACGGCCGCGGTCGAGGCCGTCGTCGGTGACTGGCCCTGCCACCGGGCCGCTCACCGGGCCCGCATCTGGCTCCGTCAACGGCCCGGTCACTGGCCCGGCGTCTGGTCCGGTGTCTGGCCGGGCAGTTCGCCGGGCGAGTTGACGACGTCGAGCGCCTGACGGAGTGCCTCCATCTCGTCGACGATTCCGGCGACGTCCGCGCCGACGCGCTGGAACTGATCCGCCCCGGCCGACGACGCCGAGAGCTCGATCGAGCGCGTCACCGCCTCGTCGAGGCGGGCGTTGAGCAGACGTAGACGATCACGCGCGTCGCCGATCGTCGCATCCATCCTGGCCGCCGTGGCGAGCTGCGCCTCGAGCGCTCGGACCGTGCTGGCCACCGTCGCGGACGCCCCTGCCGTCGACTGCAGCTCGTCGAGCTCGCGCTGCGCGCCGAACACGTCGATGCGGGCGCGGGCGGCGGTGAGCTCGTGGCCCGCCTGCGCGACCCGCCAGCACTCCAGCACCGACTCCTCGATCCCGGTCCGCAACGACTCGAGCTCGTCGCGGATCGCACCTTGCCGCGCTCGGCGCACGGTGTCGTCGAACTGCCGCCCTGCCGCCTGGGCGTCGGTGACCATGCGCCGCCACGGATCCTTGAGGCTGAACGCGTCGATCGACGACGCCCTGCGGTCCTTCCGGGGGATCGCCACGCCGACGCGGCCGGCGAGGAAGGCGGCCCCGCCGATCACCGCGCCGATGGGGCCGAGGCCGGCGAGGATCGCGAGCGACACCCCCGCGCCGACGGCGACGATGGCGGGGGCGTCGGTGATGGAACGGGCGACCTTCGGGGTGAAGAACCGGTCACGGAACGACATCGTCAATCAGACCGGTGCTCGCATCAGAAGTTGCTCACGACCGCGGTGAAGACCTGCCCGATCGTCGCGGCGTCGACCGCGCTGTACGCCGCGCCGTTCGACGCCTCGGCGATGGCCTTGAGCGTCGCGGTGTCGGCATCGCTGCCGTAGGCGATCGTGAACACCCGCACCGGCTCTGAGCCCTCACCCGTCGTCGACTTGCGGAGCTCCTCGATCAACGCGGCCTCCTGATCCTGATCGTCATCCGCATTGCCGTCCTCGTTGCGACCGTCGGTGAGGAGGATGATCGCATTGATGCGTTCGGAGTCGTATGACTCGGACATCTCGTCGAAGGTCGTGTCGGTGACCGCCAACAGGGGAGTGCCGGACTGGGGGATCAGGCCGTCGATGCTGCGGCGCAGCGCCTCGCGGTTCTGCCCGATGGGGCTGATCGGGACGAGGTCGAGCCAGTCCTGGTCCTGGTTCGGGCCGAGTTTGGTGGAGAAGATTCGCAGGCCGACCTCGTCGCTGTCCTTGAACTCGTCGAGTGCGTCGCTCGCGGCCTGTTTCGCGATGTCGAGCTTCGTGTCGATGGCGCTCGACGTGGCGGGCTCCGACATCGAGCCCGACACGTCGAGCACGAGCATCACCCGGGCCTCCTTGCGCTGCCGGGCCCACACCTCGAGCAACTCGACCATCACCACCGGGTCGGGCACCTCGAGCAGGGTCTGAGGCTGGTTCGGGTCGACGCCGTTCGCGGTCGTGATCGGCGACGCGACCTCGAC
>DATEEV010000439.1:0-4846 GCA_035281005.1 Microthrixaceae bacterium
TGACGTGGTGCTCGGCCATGACCTCGAGCAGGGCGGACTGGACCTTCGCCGGGGCACGGTTGATCTCGTCGGCCAGCACGAAGTTGGCGAACACCGGGCCGAGCTCGATGTCGAACTGCTCGGAGCTCGCTCGGTACACCCGGGTGCCGACGATGTCGGAGGGCAGCAGGTCGGGCGTGAACTGGATGCGGTGGAAGGTGCCGCCGACGGCCCGGGCCAGGGTCTCGACCGACAGGGTCTTGGCCAGGCCGGGCACGCTCTCGAGCAGGCAGTGACCTCGAGCGAGCAGGCTGACGAGCATCCGCTCGATCGCTCGGTCCTGACCGACGATGACTTTCTTGACCTCGAACAGCACCTGCTCCAACAGGGCAGTGGTGTCGACGGGTTCGGGAGCTGAGTCCACCAGGTTCTCTCCTGATCTTCGGTGCTGAGGCACGGGACGAGCACCGAGGGTACGCCCACGCAGTGACGGGTGGTGGGCGCTGGCCTGAGGCCCGGTTCAGCCTCACCGGTAGGCTGTCGCCCGCCATGAGCACCACCGCCGCCGTCATCGCCGTAGCGATCGCCCTCGTCCTGATCGGCACCGTCGCCCTCCTGCTGGTGGGCCGCCGGCGCCCCACCGACGAGCTCCTCGATCGCACCGGCCCCTCCGTTCGCGAGCCGGAGGTGCTCGACCCGGGCCTCGCGGAGCCCGACCTCGCGGCCTCCGACCTCGCGGAGCCCGACCTGGTCGAACCCGAACTGGTCGAACCCGAACTGGTCGAACCGGACTTTGTCGAGCCCGACCTGGTCGAGCCCGAGCTCGTCGAGGCGGTCAGGCCGACATTCCGCGATCGGCTCGGCAAGGCCCGCGCCACGTTCTCCGGGGCGGTCGGCTCGATCCTCGGTCGTTCGACGATCGACGAGGAGACCTGGGAGGACCTCGAGGAGGCGATGCTGCGCGCCGATGTGGGCATGGGCCCCACCCAGGACCTCCTCGAGGCGGTCCGCGCCACGGTGAAGGACCGCGAGATCACGACCCCCGACGGCGTCATCGAGGCAGTGAAGGACGAGATGAAATCGCGCCTTCGGGCGCCGACGAACCTGCGGATGGCCGAACAGGCCCCCACCATCTGGCTGTTCGTCGGCGTCAACGGCGTCGGCAAGACCACGACCATCGGCAAGCTCGGTCGACGCCTGTCCCTCGACGGACACTCCATCGTGATGGCGGCGGGCGACACGTTCCGCGCCGCTGCTGCCGAGCAGCTCGGTACCTGGGCCGAGCGCAGCGGCGCCGAGCTCGTCCGGGGGAACGAAGGCGGCGACCCCTCGGCGATCATCTTCGACGCCGTGGCGCACGCCGGCGCGTCCGGGGCCGACGTCGTGCTCGCCGACACCGCGGGCCGGCTCCACACCAAGACCAACCTGATGGACGAGCTGTCGAAGGTCCGCCGGGTGGCCGACAAGGGCGCCGGCACCGTCACCGAGGTGCTCCTGGTGCTCGACGCGACCACCGGTCAGAACGGTCTCGTCCAGGCCCGCCAATTCACCGAGGCTGTCGAGCTCACCGGAGTCGTGCTCACCAAGCTCGACGGCTCCGCCAAGGGCGGCATCGTCTTCGCCATCGTTTCCGAGCTCGGCATCCCCGTGAAGCTGGTCGGCCTCGGTGAGACCGCCGACGACCTCGTCGACTTCGACGCCGACGACTTCGTCGACGCGCTGTTCGAATGAGCTCCGACTCCGTCGACGCTCTTCTGACTGACCTCCGACTCCGTCGACGCTCCTCGACTGACTTAGGCTGACAGGCCCATGTTCGAAGCACTCTCCGACCGTTTTGACGGCATCTTCAAGGGCCTCCGCAACCGAGGCAAGCTCAGCGACGCCGAGGTCGACGAGGTCCTCCGAGAGATCCGCCTCGCCCTGCTCGAGGCGGACGTCAACGTCGGGGTCGTCCGCAACCTCCAGAAGCGGATCCGCGAACGCACGGTCGGCGAGGAGCTGTCGACCGCGCTGACGCCATCGCAGCAGATCATCAAGGTCGTCAACGAGGAGCTGACCAACACCCTCGGCGGCGAGACGATGCGGCTCACCTACGCGTCGCGCCCGCCCACCGTGGTGCTGATGGCGGGCCTGCAGGGCTCGGGCAAGACCACGACCTCGGCGAAGCTCGCCCGCTGGTTCAAGCAGCAGGGCCGCAACCCGATGCTGGTCGGTGCCGACCTCCAACGCCCCGCGGCGGTCGAACAGCTCCGCACCCTCGGAGACCGCGTCGGAGTGCCGGTGTTCTCCGAGCCCACCGACCCGGTCGAGGTGGCCAAGGCCGGTCTGGCCGAAGCCCGCCGCCTCGGACGTGACGTGTTGATCTGCGATACCGCCGGCCGCCTGGCAATCGACGAGGAGATGATGGACCAGGTCCGTCGCATCTCCGCCGAGCTCGAGCCGGACTACACCTTCCTCGTCGTCGACGCGATGACCGGTCAGGACGCGGTGCAGGTCGCCGAGGCGTTCCACCAGACCCTCGAGCTCGACGGCGTCATCCTCACCAAGCTCGACGGCGACGCCCGCGGCGGTGCGGCACTGTCGGTGAAGGAGGTCGTGGGTCGTCCCATCGCGTTCTCGTCGACCGGCGAGAAGCTCGAGGACTTCGAGCAGTTCCACCCCGACCGCCTCGCCGGGCGCATCCTCGGCATGGGCGACGTGTTGACGCTCATCGAGAAGGCCGAAGAGGTCTATGAGACCGACCAGGCCGAAGAGGCGGCCCAGCGCCTGCTCGAGGGAACGTTCACCCTCGAGGACTTCCTCGACCAGATGCAGGCCATCAAGAAGATGGGCCCGCTCTCCAGCGTGATCGGATTGCTTCCCGGCGTGCCCAAGGAGGTGCGCGACGTCGAGATCGGCGACAAGGAGGTGGGTCGGATCGAGGCGATCATCCGGTCCATGACGACCGCGGAACGCGTCGATCCCGACCTCATCGACACCTCCCGCCGCAACCGCATCGCCAACGGATCGGGCACGGGTGCCAACGAGGTCGCGCAACTCCTCACGCAGTTCAAGGAGATGCGCAAGATGATGCAGCAGATGGGCCAGGGCACCATCAAGAAGGTCAAGCGGAAGAACGCGAAGAAGAACCGCAAGGGCGGAGGCCGGACGACGCCGAAGGGCAGCACCCCACAGTCGAAGACGCCCTACCGGCTGCCCGGCCTGGACCCGCTCGCCGACCAGATCGACAAGTTGGGCCTCGACCTACCGGAGATGAAGTAGCGGTTTCGACCCGCCGCTCGCCCCACGACTACCCTTGGCGTCCGATTCTGCGCCTGGGACCCCAGCAGCCAGAACAGCCAGGCAACCCACCCAGGCGATAGAGCCAGAGAAGAGAGACCATCGTGGCAGTCCGACTCCGCCTCATGCGGATGGGCAAGAAGAAGCAGCCCACCTACCGAATCGTCGCCGCCGACGCCCGCTCGCCCCGCGACGGCCGTTTCATCGAAATCGTCGGCACCTACGAACCGCGCAACGAGCCCTCCAAGGTCGCGATCGACAACGAGAAGGCCGTGAAGTGGCTCCAGAACGGCGCGCAGCCGACAGAGCGCGTCGAGAAGCTGCTGAAGATCTCGGGCGCGTGGGACGAGTACACCGCCGCCAAGGGAGCCAAGTGAGCGACACCGATACCGAGACCGCCGCCGACGAGCAGCTCGATCGCGCCGTCGCGGTCGTGTCGCACCTCGCACGCTCGCTCGTCGACGAGCCCGACGAGATCAAGGTCTCGGTCGATCACGACCAGGCCCGCACCCGGATCAACGTCGCTGCGGCGCCGGGCGAGGTCGGCCGCCTCATCGGCAAGCGCGGTCGAACCGCCATGGCGATCCGCGCCGTCGGTCGTGCCGCGGCCGCCAAGGACGGTGTCGATGTCGACATCGAGTTCCTCGACTGAGCCGACCTCACCGCGACTGCTCGACGTCGGTCGCATCGTCAAGCCCCACGGTCTTCAGGGCGAGGTCGTCGTCGTGCTCACCACCGATCGCACCGAGCGGGTCGAGCCCGGTTCGGTGCTGTCGACTGATCGCGGACCGCTGACCGTCGTCAGCTCCCGCGGCGACGGCGAGCGCTGGCTGGTCCACTTCGACCAGATCTTCGATCGCGACTCCGCGGAGACCTGGCGCGCGACGACGCTTCGCGCCGAGGCGATCGATGACCCCGACACCATGTGGGTCCACGAGCTCGTCGGCTGCCGCGTGATCTCCCAGGACGACGTCGATCGCGGCGTCGTGGAGGCGGTGCAGGCAAACCCCGCCTCGGACCTGCTGGTCCTCGGGGACGGCGCGCTGGTGCCGCTCACGTTCGTCACCGATGGCCCGACCGACGGCGTGGTGCGCGTCGAGGTGCCCGACGGCCTGTTCGATCTGTAGCCGACGTGCGCGTCGACGTCTTCACGATCTTCCCAGGCCTCGTCCGAACCTTCGTCGCGGAGGGGCTGCTGGGACGGGGCATCGAGCGCGGCCTGCTCGACCTACGCGCCCACGACCCGAGGGACCAGACCTCCGACGCGCACCGTTCTGTGGACGACTCGCCATTCGGGGGTGGAGCGGGCATGGTGCTGATGCCCGAACCCTTGTTCCGGGCGGTCGAGGAGGCCGACCCGCCGCGGCCGTTGTTCCTCCTCGGTCCGGGCGGTCGACGATTCGATCAGGCGCTGGCTCGTGAGCTCGCCATGGCGGAGGGGTTCTCGCTGCTGTGCGGTCGATACGAGGGGGTCGACGATCGGGTGCGTCGTCATCTGGTCGACGACGAGCTCTCGATCGGCGACTTCGTGCTCGGCGGCGGGGAGGTCGCGGCGTTGGCGGTGATCGAGGCCGTCGCCCGGCTCGTG
>DATEEV010000440.1:0-3049 GCA_035281005.1 Microthrixaceae bacterium
CGTCGAGGCGATCAAGCAGCTCAAGGCGCGGTATTTCCGCACCATGGACACCAAGCAATGGGACGAGATGCGGCGCGTGTTCACCGATGATGTCGTCGTCGACACGACCGATTCCGGCGGCGACGTCGTCACCGGCGCCGATGAATTCATGGCGTTCCTCCGCGAGACACTGGGTGAGGTCGTCACCGTCCACCACGGGCACATGCCGGAGATCGAACTGACCTCGGCGACGACCGCGACCGGGATCTGGGCTTTGCAGGACCTCCTCCAATGGCCGAACGGGACGCAGCTCGTCGGCTACGGCCACTACCACGAGACTTACGACAAGGCCGACGGTGAGTGGCGCATCGCGTCCACGAGGCTGACCCGGCTACGGATGGACTTCACCGAAGCGGCGGAAGGCTGATGGCCGAGGTCGCGGTGATCACCGGCGGCGCGTCGGGCCTCGGGCTCGCCCTTGCGTCACGCTGTGCCGAACGCGGCATGGACGTCGCGCTGCTCGACCTCGACGGCGAGCGCGCCGCGGGCGAAGCGTCGTCGCTGGCGCAGGTCCACGGCATCGACGCGCTGGGTCTCGGCGTCGACGTCGGCGACGCCCGGTCGGTCGAAGCCGCAGCATCGACGATCGATGAGCGGTTCGGCCGGGCGGACCTCGTCATCTCGAACGTCGGCGTACAGCTCTTCGGCGCCGTCGACCGCTTCACCGACGACGAGTGGCGCTGGGTCCTCGACGTCAACGTGATCGGCTCGGCTCGCGTCGCGCGTTCGTTCGTGCCGATCCTCCGGAGGACGAAGGGCCGCCTCGCGTTCACGACGTCGTCGTCGGTGCTCGATCCGGCCAGTCGGCTCGGCGCCTACCAGGCGAGCAAGTTCGCCGTGTGGGGCCTCGCCGAGACCTTGCGCCTCGAGCTCGCCGACGACGGCATCGGCGTCTCGGTGATCTTCCCGTCGGGGATGATCACCCGGCACCTCGAGACGAGCGAGGCGGCCCAGCCGGAACAGATCCGCCGTCCGATCGCGGCCGACGAGGACTTCGCCGCGATGTTCGCCAGCAACCCCGAGATGGGAAGCGACCTGGCGACCCCGGAGGACGTGGCCGGCCGGGTGCTCGACGCGCTGCTCGCCGGCGAGCCCTACGTGATCACCCACGGCGACCTCGTGCCGGCAGTCGACTCGCGCGCGGCGGCGTTGCGGAGCGCCGCAGATGCTGCTCGCGGTTCGATCTGATCATGGGACAGCCCGAAGCGATCGTCGTCGACGACCCGGCCGAGCTCACCTCCGACTGGCTCACCGACGCACTGAACTCCGGCGGACACGAGCTCGTCGTCTCGTCGGTGGACGCAGAACGGATCGGCACCGGCCAGATGGGCGCGACCTATCGGTTGCACCTGACCTACGAAGGCGACGCCGGGCCGTCGACGCTCGTCGCCAAGCTCGGCGCCGGCGATGCCGCCACCCGCACCATGGTGGCCCCCGGGTATCGGGCCGAGGTCGGCTTCTACACCGAGATCGCCCCGGGCCTCGAGGTGCGGACCCCGCGCTGCTGGTACGGCGCCATCGTCCCCGACGGCGCGAACTTCACCTTGCTGCTCGACGACGTGCGCGACGCGCTCCCCGGAGTGCAGGCCGACGGGTGCAGCGTCGCGCAGGCGCGCGCGGCGATCGCGAACCTCGTCGAGCTCCACGTTCCCCGGTGGGGCGACCCCGCCCTCCACGACTTCGAGTTCCTGATGCAGCCGGACCAGGCGATGGCCGACCTGATGGGCCAGGCCACGGTGTCGGCGACCGAGGAGTTCGTCGGCCGCTACGCGGCACAACTCGGCGAGGAGTGCGTGGCTACCCTGCGCGAGGTCGCGCCGCACGTCGCGGCCTGGCAGGTGACTCGACTCGACCCGTTCACCGTGATCCACGGCGACTACCGGCTGGACAACCTGCTGTTCTCACCCGCCGAAGCCATCGCCGTCGACTGGCAGACCGCGGCCGTCGGCCCGCCGCTTCGTGACGTCGCCTACTTCCTGGGAACCTGCGTCGATCCGGAGCAGCGTCGTGCGACCGAGAAGGACCTCGTCGCCGAGTACCACGAGGCGATCGTCGCCCGCGGCGTGAGCGACTATGACCTCGACCGCTGTTGGGACGACTACCGCCTCGGTCACCTGCAGGCCCCGATGATCACGACCCTCGGCTGCATCTATGCCACCGGCGAACGTTCGGATCGCTCCGACGCGATGTTCCTGGCCATGGCTCGACGGTCGAGCGAGGCCATCCGGGATCTGCGATCCCTCGAGCTTCTCTGAGCGTCCGACGGTGGTAGGCAGTGGCCCGACATCCGGGGTGATCGGGTGAGCTCGGTGATGGGACCAGATCCCGCTGCGAACCACAGGGAGGTTTGGTCATGACATCTGCGGTAGCCCCGGAGGTGCGACAGGAAGTCGCCGACGTGCTCATGCGATACGCATCGGGCATCGACCGTCGTGATTGGCCCGCGTTGCGGCGCTGCTTCACCGAGGACTGCGACGCGGACTACGGCGACATCGGCCACTGGCACAGCGCGGACGAGATCACGAACTGGATGCGTGAGATCCACGAGCCGTGCGGCCACACGCTGCACCGCATCACCAACACCGTGGTGGAGCCGAACGGCGACGGGGTGACGGCGCGGGCCTATGTCGACGCGATCGTCCTTGGCCCTGACAATCAGACCGGTGCTCATGCGGTCGGGTTCTACGACGACGAGCTCGTCGCCACCGACGACGGGTGGAAGATCGCACGCCGCCGGTTCACGTCGGTGCTGGTCGAGATGATCCCGGGCGGCGCTCCCATCCAGCTCGGCTGAACGTTCGACGGCGAAGAGGAAGAGGAACGGGGGGGAAGCCGCGCCCGGGTAGTGGTCCACCCCGGTGCTTGATGACCTCGTCGCTTCGACTCAGGCACGGGAACTGGGGCATCCGATCTCGATGGTGCGCCACCTGATGCCTTCGGCGTCGAGGATGGTCGGGAGGACGCCTCGGCCTGCTTCGACCGAGAGGAGCACGGTGGCGTTCAGTTCGAG
>DATEEV010000441.1:0-6015 GCA_035281005.1 Microthrixaceae bacterium
GAACCGAGCAGCGGATACTTCGAGCCTGACGACCAGCCCGCGAGCATGACGCCATACACCGCGATCGAGCTGAGGGCGAGCACCAACAGGATGCCGATCTGGGGGTCGGCGACCTGCACCAGCGTTTCGTGGCCGGCGATCGTGACGACGCCGTCGCTGCCGTCGGAGAAGTCACCCGCGATGGGGATCACGGCGAAGACCAGGAACGCCGGTATGAGCGAGAGGTACGGCGCGAGCTTGAACACGAACCGGTCAGCCCGGTCGGGCAGCAGGTCCTCCTTGAAGAAGAACTTGATGCCGTCCGCCAGCGTCTGGAGGATCCCGAACGGTCCGGCGATGTTCGGGCCGATCCGGTTGGTGGCGTCCGCGTGGATCTTGCGCTCGAACCAGATCATCAACATGACCGCCACGAGCAGGAGCACGAACGCCGCGACGACCTTGCCCAGGACGATCAGCACCTCGGTCCCGCCGAAGTCGCCCGTCAGCAGGGGATCCATCAGGGCGCCGCCTCGAGCCGGACATCGGTCACCGGGGCGTTCGCATCGATGAGGGTCGTCACCGCGGCGCCGGCCTGGTTGAGGCCGATGGCGGCCACGCCCTGGGGCACCGACTCGTCCTTGTGCGCCTCGACGAGGAACGACCGGTCGTTGCCGGTGATGCGGACCTGTCCCCCATCGACGACGCCCACACGGTCGAAATCCACGGGATTCAGCCGCAGCGCGGTGCCGCGGGCGAGCCCCGCCGACGACGGGCTGTTCGCGAGGAGGGTTCCACCGTCGTAGAGGGTGCGTGTCGCGACGAGTCGCAGCGAGTACGAGTCGATCGCGGGGCGATCGGACCGTGCAGGCGCGTCGAAGCGCACGCCGTCGGGGTCGAGGGGCAACAGCAGCCCGTCGGCGGCGTCGCTCCTGGCGAGCTCCGCGAGCGTGACGCCCGAGGTTGCGGGCGCGACCGAATTGATCTCGCCCCAGATCGAGTCGGCGTCCTCCGCCGCGAAGTCGTGCCCGAGTCGCGCGGCAAGCTCGGCGGCGATGAGCCAGTCCGGCCGGGAGGTGCCCTTGGCGGTCACCTTCTGCTGGACGGTCGACACCCGACCCTCGAGGTTGGTGGTGGTGCCGTCGACCTCGGCGAAACCGGCGGCTGGCAGCACGATCGCGGCGCGTCGCGCCGACTCGGAGAGGAACTGGTCGATCGCGATCACGGTGCGGGCGCCCAGCAAGGCCCGCTCCGCGAGGTTGCGGTCGGGGAAGTCGGCGAGCGGGTCGGCGCCGAGGAGGATCAAGGTGTCGACCCGCCCCGCAGCCGCGGCGCGCAGGATCCCCTCGGTGTCGTTGCCGTCGGCGACGGGCACTCGGGGCCACGAGTCGACGCCGGTCTGGGCGGAGTCCCGCCGCACCCGGCCGGGCAACAGGCCCGGGGCCATGCCCATCTCCAGCGCGCCGCGAACGTTGCCGCGCCGCAGCGCGGGAAGGAAGCGGGCGCCGGGCACCGCGGCGAGGATCGTCGCCACCGCGTCGACCACCGCGGTCGCGGACTCGGTCACCGTCGTGCGGCCGACCACGACGCGCAGGTCGTCGCCGGCCTCGGCGAGGAGCCGGGCGGCGAGCGCCCGTGGCGAGGTGTCAGCCGAGTCGGCGTCGGTGTCGCTGTCCGAGGGGCCGGGGGGCCCGGCGGCGAACAACTCGTCGAGCACGCTCGACGGGTCGCCGGGCACGTAGCGGACCGATGCTGCGGCGAGCGGGGTGAGCGAGGTCGCGACCGGTGACAGCTCGACGAGGCGCACACCGTCGTTGACCATCGCGTGGCGGAGCCGCAGGAACAGGACCGGCAGCTCCTCCTTCGGATCAGGCCCCAGGTACAGCACGACCGATCCCGGCCGGCACACCTCGTCGATCGTCGCGCCGGGCAGGCCCAGCACCAGCTCGGCGGGCAAGCCGTCACCGAGCTGGGCGTCGACGTGGTCCGAGCCGATGACGCCCTTGATCAGCTTGACCCAGTGGTAGGCCGACTCGTTGGTGAGCCGCGCCCCACCGATCAGCGCGACGCCATCGGGATCGCCGGGACCGTCGACCGCGCCGCGCAACGCGTCGGCGGCAGCCGTGAGGGCCTCGGTCCAGCGTGTCGGCACGAGCTCGTCGCCGGTGCGGATCAGCGGCTCGACGATCCGCTCGTCGGAGTTCACCGCCTCGAAGCCGAAACGGCCCTTGTCGCACAACCAACCCCAGTTGACCGGGTCGCTGTCGACGCCGAGGTAGCGCAGCACCTGGTTGCGCGACGACTGCACCGAGATGCGGCATCCCACCGAGCAGCCGGTGCAGGTCGACTCGAGCTGGTCGAGGTCCCAGGGCCGGGCCTTGAACCGGTACGGCTTGGCGGTGAGGGCTCCGACCGGGCAGATCTGCACCGTGTTGCCCGAGAAGTACGAGGCGAACGGCTCGTCGGGGAACGTGTTGACCTGGGTGTTGGCGCCGCGGTCCATGAAGTGGATGAGCGGGTCGCCGGCGACGTCAGAGGCGAAGCGGGTGCAACGGTCGCAGAGGATGCACCGCTCGCGGTCGAGGTAGACGGTCTCGGAGATCGGGATCGGCTTCGGGTAGTGCCGCTTCTCCTCGGTCCAGCGCGACTCGCCCGGGCCGTAGGCCATCGTCTGGTCCTGGAGCGGGCACTCGCCACCCTTGTCACAGACCGGACAGTCGAGCGGGTGGTTGATGAGGAGGAATTCGAGGACGCCGTCCTGAGCTTTCTGCACGCCGTCGGTCGCGGTGGCGACCTTCATGTCGGCGCTGCACTCGATCATGCAACTCGGCTGGAGGGCGGGGCCGCGACCGGTGTCGACCTCCACCAGGCACATCCGGCACATGCCGACCGGCTCCATCCGCGGGTGGTAACAGAAGCGCGGGATGTAGGTGCCGTTCCGCTCGCACGCGTCGATCAGCAGCTCGCCGCGCTGGACGTCGACCTCCTTGCCGTCGACGGTGATCGTCACGGGATCGGTGATCGTCCGGGGACGGGGACGTTCGCTCATCAGCCACCAGCTCCCGCGGCCATGACGGGGATCGACTCGCGCTTGGTGATCTTCGCCTCGAACTCATGGCGGTACCGACGGATCGCCGAGGTGATCGGGGCGACCGACGACGGGCCGAGCGGGCAGATCGTGGTCTGTCGGGGCGGGAACGGCACGGCTTCGAGGCCCGCCTCGGGGTGCGCGGCGACGGGGTAGGGGCCCGGGCTGATGTTGTCGGCCACGTCGAGCAGCGCGTCGATGTCGGAGGGTCGGCCCTGGCCGTCGAGGATGCGCCGGAGGATCATCTCCTCCCACGACGTGCCCTCGCGGCACGGAGTGCACTTGCCGCAGGACTCACGGGCGAAGAACCGCACGATCCGCAGGCAGGCCCGGACCGCGTCGGTGGTCTCGTCCATCACGACGACGGCGCCGGATCCGACCATCGAGCCGGCGGCGCCGACGACGCGGCCCTCGAGGGGGATGTCGACCTGCTCGGGGAAGAACCAGGGCGCGGACGCGCCGCCGGGGATGAACATCTTGAGCTCGTGGCCGTCGCGGATTCCCGCGCCGTAGGCATCGTCGTAGAAGAGGTCGCGATAGGTGGTCGTGCCCTGGGGGATCTCGTAGACCCCGGGCCGATTCACATGACCCGACAACGCGATCAGGCGCGTCCCCGGTGAGGCGTCCGAGCCGAATTCCTTGAACGCGGTCGCACCGTTGTTCATGAGCCAGGGCAGGTTCGACAGCGTCTCGACGTTGTTGACGATCGTCGGCTTCAGATACAGGCCCTTGGCAGCGGGGAAGAACGGCGGCTTGAGGCGCGGCATGCCCCGATTGCCCTCCAGCGACTCGATGAGGGCCGTCTCCTCGCCGACGATGTACGCACCGGCGCCCCAGTGCAGGACGATGTCGACCGAGAAGTCGGTGCCGAGGATGTTGCGGCCCACCAGGTTGGCGTCGTAGGCCTCGTTGAGGGCGGCGGCGATGCGCTCCTGGGCATGGGCCATCTCACCGCGGACGTAGAGGAAGACCTGCGCCGCACCGATCGCGTAGGCCGCGATCACACAGCCCTCGATCAGCTGGTGCGGGTCGCGCTCCATGAGCACGCGGTCCTTGTAGGTGCCGGGCTCGGACTCGTCACCGTTGACCACGATGTAGCGCGGCCACACCCCCGGCGGACAGAAGCCCCACTTGGTGCCGGCCGGGAAGCCGGCGCCGCCGCGACCGAGCACGGTCGCGTCCTTGACCTCGTCGAGCACCTGCTGGGGTGAGCGCGCCAGCGCGGCGCGCAGGCCGGCGTAGCCCTCGTAGCTGCCCGACGCCTTGTAGCCGTCGAGGGTGTGCGCGTCGAGCACCTCGAAGCGCGAGCTGACGATCAGCGGCGTGCCGGGCGCGGCTCCGGTGGTCGTCACGACCCACCTCCGGCTGCCGTGCCCGATGACTGGGCCTCGCGCTCGTGGCGAGTGATCCAGACCGGCTGGTCCTGCGCCTCGGGGGGCGTGATGTTCGCGATGCGATCGGCGCCGAGCTGCTGGCGCACCCGGGCGAGCGTGCCGTGTGCCGGCACCTCGTCGCGTCGGCCCTCACGCAGGTCGTCGACGAGCTGGTCGAAGTCGTCGTGGCTGACGCGATGCTGGTAGCGGTAGTTCACCTGGCAGGCCGGCGCCTCGGTGCACGCCGCGATGCACTCGACGTCCTCGAGGGTGAACAGCCCGTCGTCGGTGGTGCTGCCCGAGCTGATCCCGAGGGTGCGCTCCGCGTGCTCGAGGAGCTCCTCGCCGCCGAGGAGCTGGCAGGAGATGTTGGTGCACACCGTGATCAGGTACTTGCCGATCGGCTTGCGCTTGAACATCTCGTAGAAGCTGGCGGTGCCGAGCACCTCGGCGGGCGTGACTCCCACCAGCTCGGCGATGTGGGTCATGGCGTCGTCGGCGAGGTAGCCGTCCTGCTCCTGGGCCAGGTGGCACAGCGGGATGGTGGCGGACTTCGGCCGTGGGTAGCGCGCCACGATCTCGCGAGCGAGCTGCTCGTTCTCCGGGGTGAAGCGGCTCAACGGGCCCTCCGCGACGTCGTCGACCTCATCGGTCGACTTCTCCCATGATGGGGTCGACCGACGAGATGATCGCGACGGTGTCGGCGATCAGCGAGTCCTTCATGAGATGCGGGAGTGTCTGCAGGTTCACGAAGCTCGGGCCGCGGATGTGCATGCGGTACGGCTTCGCGCTGCCGTCGGAGACGATGTAGCAACCGAGCTCGCCGCGGGGCGACTCGACCGCCACGTACACCTCACCCTCGGGGACCTTGAAGCCCTCCGTGAAGATCTTGAAGTGATGGATGAGCGCTTCCATCGACTCGTCGATGCGAGCCCGCGGCGGAGGTGTGACCTTCTTGTCCTGGATGCGGTAGTCACCGCCGGGCATCCTGTCGAGGATCTGGCGGACGATGCGAATCGACTCGCTGATCTCCGCGACCCGGATCGCGTAGCGGTCGAAGCTGTCGCCGTAGGAGCCGACGACGACGTCGAAGTCGACCTCCTCATAGCGCAGGTAGGGCATGTCGCGGCGGAGGTCCCAGTGGTAGCCGGCCGAACGCAGGAGCGGCCCGGTCGCACCGAGCGCGAGTGCCTCCTCCGCCGTGATGACCCCGACGGCCTGGAGCCGCTCACGCCAGATCGGCTGGTTCGTCATGAGGATGTCGAACTCGTCGATGCGATCGGGGATCGGCTCGAGCACCTGGAGCAGCGAGTCACGCCAGCCGTCGGGCAGATCGGCGGCGACACCCCCGGGACGGATGAAGTTGTGGTTCATCCGCAAGCCCGTGACCATCTCGAGGAAGCGCAGGATCTCCTCGCGCTCGCGCCAGCCGTAGAGCATCATCGACACGGCGCCGAGGTCCATGCCGTTGGTCGCGAGGAACAGCATGTGCGACGACATGCGGTTGAGCTCGCACATCAGCATGCGGATCCACTGGGCCCGCTCGGGCACCTCGATGCCGAGCAGCGTCTCGGTCGC
>DATEEV010000442.1:0-4412 GCA_035281005.1 Microthrixaceae bacterium
TGAGTGTAGGAAACGGAACGCTGCGAGGGTCGGTTCGGTGCGCTGATCATCGCGAGTGGCGGTTCGAGCGGGTGGATCCGTAGGGTTGTCGCTCCTGGGTCGGTGCCCGAGTGGCCAAAGGGAACTGGCTGTAAACCAGTCGGCTTACGCCTACGGAGGTTCAAATCCTTCCCGGCCCACCAATCGAGCATTCTCGACGGCGGGCCGGGTGGCCCGCCGTCCTGTTCTCTCGACGGCTCCGCCGTCAGGGCGTCACGCGGCGGCGCGTCGCGCCGGTGACGAGCGCGGTGATCGCGAAGAGCCCGACCGCGATCAACACGATCGTCCCGCCCGACGGTGTGTCGGCGTAGAACGACGTCGTCACACCGGTCACGCTGACGATCAGGCCGACCCCCACGCCACCCACCATCGTGGCGGCGAAGCTGCGGGCGACGAGCTGTGCGGTCGCGACGGGCACGATCATGAGCGCACTGACCAGCAACAGGCCCACCACGCGCATCGACACCACCACCGTGACCGCGGTGACGATCGCCAGGGTCAGATTCACCGCCGTGACGGGCAGGCCGGTGGCGCGGGCGAACTCCTCGTCGTTGCTCACCGCGAACAGGTATCGGCCGAGGCCGACCGTGACGACGAGGACTGCCAGGGTCAACGCCACGAACACGGCGAGGTCGCCCGAGGTGGTGGTCGTGATGGCGCCGAACAGATAGGTGTTGAGGTTGGCGGGCGTGCCGGACTCGGCCTGGGAGATGATCACGACGCCCGCCGCGATCCCGCCGTAGAAGAGGATGGCGAGGGCCACGTCACCGCTCGTGCGGCCGCGAGTTCGGATGAGCTCGATGGCGACCGCGCCGAGCGTCGCGGCGATCAACGCGGTCCAGACCGGGGCTGACTCGGTGAGGATGCCGATGGCGACGCCGGCCAACGCGACGTGGCCGAGGCCGTCGCCGATGAGGGACAGGCGGCGTTGGATGAGGAAGATGCCGACGGTGGGGGCGGCGATGCCGATGAGCACCGCGGCCACCAGGGCTCGCTGCATGAAGGCGTACTCGAGGACCTGCAGCGCCATCACAGACCCTTCAGCCCGAGGTCGAACGGCCGGGGCTCGTCGCCGTGGGCATGGAGGTGATGACCGCCGTCGTGGTCCTCCGCGCGTGGTGGCCCGTCGTAGGCGACGCGGCCGGCCCGCATCGTCACCACCCGGGTGATGATCGGTGCCGCAGGGCCGAGCTCGTGGGCGACGAGCACGACCGTCGTTCCCCGCTCGACCAGCGAGGCGAGCGTCTCGGCGAGCTTCACCTGATGAGGCGCGTCGACGCCCGCGGTGGGCTCGTCGAGGATCAACAGGTCGGGCTCGGGCGCGAGTGCTCGGGCGATGAGCGCGCGGCGCTGCTGGCCACCCGAGAGCTGGTCGAGGCGGCGGCGTTCGCGTCCGTCGAGCCCGACGATGGCGATCGCGGTGTCGACGGCGAGGCGATCGTCCGGCGACGTCGGCCGCCACGGTCGCATTCGAGCGAGGCGACCCGAGGCGACGAGCTCTCGGACGGTCACGGGGATCGATCCCGCGACCCACGACCGTTGCGGGACGTAGCCGATGCGGGCCCGATCGCGGAACGACTGCGCCGACTCGCCCAGCAGGCGTAGCTCACCGGCGGTCACCTTGGCGAGCCCGAGGATGCCCTTCACCAAGGTGGACTTGCCCGAGCCGTTCGCACCCAGCACGGCGACGACCTCCCCGCGGCGGACCGTGAGGTCGACATCGTGCACGACCGGCCCGTGGTCGTACCCGATGGCCACACCCTCGAGCTCGACGACAGGCAGCGAGACATCCGGTTCAGCCATCGACGGGCCCGTCATCGATCGCCGTCAACCACAGCGCTGGCCGGTCCTCAGCGTGGCGAGGTTGTCGCGCATCACCGACAGGTAGTCGGCGCCCTCGTCGAGGACCTCGATCGGGTCGAGCACGGCGGTCGACGCGCCGGTCTCGCGGGCAAGGGTCTCGGCGACCTTGGGACTGACGAGGGACTCGAAGTAGATCGTCGGCACCTGCCGGTCGTTCACGGTCTCGGCGGCCACGGCGAGGCGACCTGGAGTGGGCTCGGTCTCCGCTCCGATCCCCGCGATGCCGACCTGGTCGAACCCGTATCGCTCGGCGAGGTAGCCGAACGCCTCGTGACTGGTGACGAGCGTGTGGTGGGCGCAGTTCCGCAGGCCCTCGCGCAGCTCGGTGTCGAGTGTCGTGAGCTCGATCTGGAGCGCGTCGCCGCGCGCTCGCAGCTCGGCCTCATGGGAGGGATCGAGCTCGACGAGACGTTCGGTGACCGCCTCGGCGATCGAGGCGAGGCGCATGGGGTCGAGCCAGACGTGGGGGTCGTTGCCCTCGACCCGGCCGGGGTCGCTCACGTCCAGGCGCCGGGCCGGGTCGAACGGTTCGGTGGCCTCGTCGACGGCGGGTTGAAAGCCGGCGAGGTACAGGGACAGATCGGCCTCGGTGACGGTGGCGACGTCGCGTGCGCTCAGTTCGAGGTCGTGGGGCTCGACGCCCGGTGGTGTGAGGTTGGTGACCTCGACCCGCTCGCCGCCGATGCGTTCGGCGACCCAGGCCAGCGGGGCGAAGCCGGCGACGACCTCGACCCCGTCCGCGGAGGCCGCTCCTTCGGCTTGCTCACCGCAACCGGTCGTCAGCCCGCAGAGCAGCAGGGCGGCGAGCACGGCCACTGCGGCGAGGAGGGCGCGGGGAGGTCGGCGCACTCGTTCATCCTAAGAGAATGAGAATCATTGTCAAAACCTCCCGGGGGATGCCGCTCCGAGCCTTTGCCGTGGGACGCTGAGGCATGGATGCAGAGACGATCCGTGGCCGCCTCGACGAGCTCGTGGCCCGGTCGGACGCGACGATGATCGTGGTGACCGCGGGCGACGGCCGACGCGACGCGGGGTGCCTGGTCGGCTTCCACTCGCAGTCGAGCATCGATCCGTGGCGCTACACGGTGTACCTGTCGGTCGAGAACCTGACCTACCGGGTCGCCAGGCGCGCGACGCATCTGGGGGTGCACTTCCTCGATCGCGACCAGCTGGGCTTGGCCAGGGTGTTCGGCGAGCAGACCGGCGACGACGAGCCCGACAAGTTGGCCTCGGTCGACCGGGTGCGAGCCTCCGACGGCATCACGCCGTTGCTGGCGGGGGTCGATGGCTGGATGCTCGGCAGGATCGTGGTCCGGCACCACGCCGATGGCGACCACGGTGTGTTCGTGCTGGAGCCGGTTGACGTGTGCCAGGCGACGAGCGCGGCGCCACCCTTGCGCTATCACGACGTCACGGATCTGTCGGCCGGTCACCCCGCCTGATCAGCGCCGGCCCCGCCGACCACGCAGCTCACGTCGTCAACAGCAGTTCCATCACGATCACGTCGAGCCAGCGGCCGAACTTCCTTCCGACCTCGCGCTCGTTGCCGACGATCTCGAACCCGAGCGACGAGTGCAGCCCGATCGACGCGTCGTGGCCGCCGACGATCCGCGCGATCACCGCGTGGAAGCCATGTGAACGCGCCCGATCCACGAGCTCGGTGAGGAGGGCCCGGCCGATCCCGCCGCCCTGCGCCTCGCGATGGACGTAGATCGAGTCCTCGACGGTCGTCGAGTAGGCCGGACGCTCCTTGTACGGAGACAGCGATCCGAACCCGATCACCGCGCCGTCTCGCTCGGCCACGACCACCGCGTGGACGCCGCTGCGATCCGAGATCCAGGCGCGCTGCTCCTCGAGCGTCCGCGTGATCAGGTCGAAGGTGACCGTCGACGTCTCGACCTCGACGTTGTAGATGGAGCGAATTGCCTCGGCGTCGTCGATGGTCGCGGGGCGCAGGATCAGGTCCGACACGGGGGCGACGCTATCGAGGCGCGTCGCGGTCGGGTGCGCCGCGTTCGAGGCGAGACGATGAACGATTGGTCGGGCTGGTGCGCGCTGGTAGAGTCCCGCTCCGGTCGGCGTGACCTGTCGCGTCCACCTGCCCCCTTAGCTCAGTCGGCAGAGCGTTTCCATGGTAAGGAAAAGGTCGTCAGTTCAATTCTGACAGGGGGCTCGCCGGTCGGTCGGCCCGCCACCTCGCCAGTGGCGGGGCGATTCGCCAGCACGGCGGCGTAGCTCAGTTGGTGAGAGCGCTCGGCTCATAATCGAGAGGTCGTCAGTTCGAGTCTGACCGCCGCTACCGACCCACCTCGGGTCCCACGAATCGTCCCCCCCCCCTTCCACCTGTCCTGAAGCACAACGAGGAGTTCCGATGGCCAAGGCGAAGTTCGAGCGGAACAAGCCCCATGTGAATGTGGGGACGATGGGTCATATTGATCATGGGAAGACGACGTTGACGGCGGCGATCACGAAGTCGTTGGCGGAGCATGTTCCGGGGAATGTGTTTACGG
>DATEEV010000443.1:0-5568 GCA_035281005.1 Microthrixaceae bacterium
GTCGCCCCGGATCGAGTGGGCACCGATGTTCGGGCCAGTGAGCAGGAGTGGTGGCAACAGGTCCAGGCGGCGATGCCCGACATGGAGTTCCGCGTGAACCTGCTGATCGAGTCCGACGACCTGGTCGTGTCGAACTGGAGCGTCGTCGGGACCCACGATGGCGCCGCGTTCTTCGACGTCGCGCCGTCGGGGGAGCGCGTCGAGATCAACGGGACGGCGATCCTGCGGATCCGCGACGGCAAGATCGTCGAGCACTGGGGTGGCCCACACTGCCAGCTCGGCCTCGGCCTGATCCGCTGAGGGTCCCGACGGGTGAAACCGACCCTCGCAGGTGGGTGTCGGGAGGCTCCATCGGCCAGAGTTGAGTCGTGAGGTGGGAACGAGGCGGGCGCGAGGGGCCCGGGCTGGGCGCCGTCGGGCTGGTCGTGCAGCGGCGCATCGCCCGGCATTGGCTCATGCTCACCCTGGCGGGGGTGCTGCTCGGCATCGGGTTCGGGCTGTGCCTGGCGAGCTTCGCCGCGGCCCGTCGCACCCAGACCGCCTACGACCGCATCCTGGTCGCCGCCGACGCCCCCGACGCAGCCGTTCAGCTCGGTTCGGAGCCCGAGGAGGCCGAACGGGTGCTCGATCGCCTCGATGCCATCACCCGCCAGCGGGCCTACGTAGGGTGGGTGGGAGTTGCCGAGGGTGTGCCCGCGATCGCCACGGCCGCGATGATCGCGCCGATCCACTCCGAGTTCCCGGTCGAGTTGCCCACCGTGCACGAAGGCCGGCTCCCGGCTCCCGACTCGACCGATGAGGTCTTCGTGGCCGCCAGCGCGGCGGAGGCCGGCGACCTCCGGGTCGGCCAGCGCCTGCACTTCCACTTCGTCGACCCGCTGACGGGTCAGCAGGACGATCCCGAGGCGACGATCGTGGGGATCGGGTCCGTGCCGAGTGAGGTGGTCGTCGACGAGACGACCGTCTTCGGCGTCATGGTGTTCTCCCACGGTTTCTACGAGGCGCATCGCGATCTCGCGGTGTACTCGGTCAGCAACGTGGACCTTGCCCCCGGTGTCGACGCGCGAGGTGAGTTCGCGGCATCGATCGGTGACCTGGGCTACGAGCTGCAGTCGGACCGGCGTCAGGAACGGCAGTCGGTCACCGACGCGCTCCGTCCCTTGATCATCGTGGTCCTGGCGATGGGGGTGCTCGCCTTCGCCGCCACCGCGGTCGCGGCCGGTCAGGTCGTGCAGCGCAATCGGGCGCGGTGGCGAGGCGACGACCAGACGCTGCTCACGCTCGGCATGACCGGATGGCATCTCCGGACCGTCGAACTCGTGACCACCGGCGTGATCGCCGGGCTCGCGGTGTGCACGGCACTGGCGACGATGGTGCTGCTGTCGCCGACCGCGCCGATCGGCCCGCTTCATCCCTTCGACCCCGCCCAGGGATACGCGCTGGATGCGATGGTGGCGGCGATCGGCTCGGCGATCATCGTGGTCACGTTCGCCGCACTGGCGACGGTCTTCTCGTCGGCCAGGCGGCAGGCCCCGAGGACGGTCTCGAGTCGATCGCCCTGGTTGCTCCGCCTCTCGCGCAGCCCTGCGGCGTTCGCGGGCCTCACGTTGGCGTGGCGGGGTGACGACGGACGGTCGCGTGCCTGGCGGGGCATGGTCGCCACCACGGTGGCGGCGATCGTCCTCGCGCTCGGCGGGACCTTCGTCGCCTCGGCGACCGGCCTCAGCGACACGCCCGAGCACTACGGCCTCGACGCGGACCTGATCGCGATCAACGCCTATGGCGACCAGTCGCGCTCCGACCTCGAGCGGGCCTTCGGCGATCGCGACGACGTCGAGGCGGCGACGGGCTACACGGCCGGCGCGTTCCTGGTGGAGGGGCGAGCGGTCCCGGGCCTCGCATCGACCCACATCAAGGGGGACCTCTCACCGACCGTGATGCGTGGCCGAGCGCCACGGTCCAGGGACGAGATCGTGCTCGGCAGCGAGACCATCGAGAGCATCGGCGCCGATGTCGGCGACGTCGTCACGGTCCAGCTGGTCACCTCGCCCGGCGGCTTCGACGAGCCCGACTCCGAGGTGGGTGAGCCGCTCGACCTCACGATCGTCGGGGTGGTCACGTTCCCGGCGGTGAATCAGCTCGGCACGGACCTTCCGCGGCTCGGCAGCGGTGCGCTGGTGATGCGCGACGCGTTCCTCGAGATGAACGGCAGCATCGACGACACCACCGAGTTCACCGCCGTACGGATGGTCGAGGGAGCTGATCCCGAGTCGGTGATCGCCGACAACCCGGATGGTTTCGAGGACAGGTCCGACACGGAGACCTCGTGGTTCGACGATGCCAAGCCCGCCGAGCTCCGCCAGCTCGACGCCGCCATGCCGTACCTGGGCGGAGCGCTCCTCATCGGCTACTCGATCCTCCTGGCGGTCATCGTGCACGCGCTCTGGACGCGGACCCGGTCGAATCGCCACAACCTCGCCGTGCTGCGCGCCCTCGGCTCGACCGGTGGGCAGCTCGATGCGGTCTCGGCCTGGCAGGCGGCACCCCTCGCGTTCGGCGCCGTGGTTTTCGGCATCCCGATCGGGATCGTGCTCGGACGTCGAGCGTTCACCGTGTTCGCCGAGTCGTTGGCGGTGGTCGACGCCGCGACCACGACGATTGCGGTCGTGGCGGCCCTGGTGGCCGCCGTGCTGGTCGCCGCCGCGATTGGTGCCGTCGCCGCGGTCGTGGCTGCCCGGCGAACCCCCGCCGCGGTGACGCTGCGCGAGGCCTGACCCGACCGGTCAGCCGTCGACCCAGACCTCGGTCCAGTACGTCCAACCCCAGCTCAGCCCGGCGCCGGTCGAGCCGTCCGGCAACGTGTAGTAGCCGACCTGGTGCACCTCGTCGGTCGCGCCGATGCCCCACTCGTCGTACCAATTCCAGAGGACGTAGTGCTCGTCGGTGAGGATGCGGCCGACGTCCTCGTACGCGGCGCGACGAGCCTCGGGGTCCGTGCCGGTACGCCCCGCATCGAGCGCGGCGTCGAGGTCGGGGTCGTCGATGCGCCCGAAGTTGGTGGGTTGGCCGGAGTGCCACCAGACGTAGTTGCTGTCGGGATCCTGGCCCGGGTAGTTGCGGGCGAGTGTCAGGTTGAAGCCGCCCGACAACGCCCGGTTGATCGCCGTCGACTGGTCCTCGATGTTGACGATGACGGTCACCCCGACGGCTTCGAGCTGGCGCGCCACGTCCTCGGTGATCGCCTTCGTCGTGGGGTCGATGGTCGAGACCATCTCGACGGTGAGGTCTTTGCCCGCGAAGAACTCGGCCGCGGTCTCGGGGTCGTACTCAGCGTCCGGTGCGTCCTCGCGGTAGCCCATGACCTCGGAGTCGAACGGCTGGTTGGCCGGCTCCCGCCCACCGTTGTGGCCGACGTCGTTGAGGGCCTGTCGGTCGATCGCCATCGAGACGTGGCGTCGCACCTCGGCATCGTCGAGCGGTGGCTTCGACACGTTCGTCAGGAGGGAGCTGAGCTCGCGGTAACCGGCACCCTCGCTCACGAGGTGGAGGTCGTCCTCGCCGCTCTCGAGCCGATCGATGGTGCCCTGGTCGATCCACTGCCCGGCGTTGACGGTGCCGGCCTGGAGGGCCTGGTAGCGGTCGACGCCGTTCTCGATCGGCTTGAAGACGAGCTCGTCGAGGTACGGGAGTTGCCGACCCTCGGCGTCGGTGCGCCAGTAGTTCGGGTTGCGCTCGAGCACCATCTCCTGGTTGCGCTGCCAGCTCGTGAGCGTGAAGGGGCCCGTGCCGATGAGCAGGTCGGCGCACTCCGGCGACATCAGCTGGGCCTCGGCGGCGATCCCGAAGCGACCACTGGCCATGTAGGTGGGGAAGGCCACCCACGGCGTCTTCATGTTGACGTTCACGGTCAGGTCGTCGACGACGTCGACCGACGCGATGTTGCTCAACACGACCGGTCCGAGCAGCGGGCGTCGATTGGTCTTCGCGACGGCGGCCGGTTCGCCGCGCTCGGTGTCGAGGTTGAGCTTCACGACCTCAGCGTCGAGAGCGGAGCCGTCATGGAACGTGATGCCGGGTCGCAGCTTGATGGTGAAGGTGGTGAAGTCGGCGTTCGGTGTGGACGACTCGGCGAGGTAGGGCTGCGGGACGATGTCCTCGTCGAAGGCGAAGAGCGGGTCGAAGACGGCGTTGTGCACGCTGATGCCGCTGACCGCCAGCTGGGCCTCGGCGATGCAGTAGCCACCGGTGGTCTCGGACTCGAGCGCGAAGGTGAGGGTGCCGCCGGAAACGGGGGTGGCCGTCTCGGCCCCGCCGGACGAGCTCGGCTCGTCGCTCGTGTCGCCCCCGTCGTCGTTGCCGCCGCAGGCGGCAAGGGCCATGACGCAGACGACCGCCACCGCGCGGTGTCGCCAAGGACGGTGCCCCCGACGAGGAGGTCCCCAACGAAGTCGATCTCTCGTCATCTGGCCGCCTCCCACTCGAAGCCCCGTGCGTGCGAGGAGTGTGTCACGAAGATCGCGATGCCCTGAACCGCGAGGGGACAGATCATCGCGATCTTCGGTGTGCTCGGCTGACTCGGTCCGGGCTGTCACGGGTTCGAGGCACGATGGAGCTGATGGCAGACCCGTTCGAAACTCGTGCCCAGCAGCTCCTCGAGGTCCTCGCGGGCCCGGACGCGTCGCTGCGTCCCGAGCAGCTGGCCGCGATCCGCGCCGTGGCCGAGGACCGCGGTCGGGCCCTGGTGGTGCAGCGCACCGGGTTCGGCAAGTCGGCCATCTACTTCATCGCCACTCGCATGCTGCGAGACGAGGGCTCGGGCCCGACCCTCGTCGTGTCGCCCCTCCTGGCGCTGATGCGCGACCAGGTGGTCGCCGCGGAACGCATGGGCGTGAGATCGGCGACGATCAACTCCACCAACATCGACGACTGGGTCGAGATCGAGGCCGCCGTCGCCGCCGGCGACGTCGACCTGTTGTGCATCTCACCGGAGCGGCTCAACAACCCGGCCTTCGTGCAACGCGTGCTTCCCGGTCTCGCCGCCGGCCTCGGGCTGCTCGTCATCGACGAAGCGCACTGCATCAGCGACTGGGGTCACGACTTCCGACCTGACTACCGGCGCATCCGCGACGCCATCGCCAACCTCGCCCCCGGCACGCCGGTCATCGCAACGACCGCGACCGCCAACGCCAGGGTCTGCGCGGATGTCGCCGAGCAGCTCGGCGAGCACGTCACCACCCTGCGGGGGAGTCTCGACCGCGAATCACTCTCGCTCGGCGTCGCGAACCTGGCGTCGCTCGCTCACCGCTACGCGTGGCTCGCGCAGCGGATCCCCGAGGTTCCGGGAACCGGTATCGTCTACTGCCTCACCGTCGCCCAGACGGCCCAGGTCGCCGACTTCCTGCGGGCCCGGGGCATCGACGCCGCGGCCTACTCGTCCGACACCGCGCCCGACGACCGGACGCGGCTCGAGGCGGCGTTCAAGGCCAACGAGGTGAAGGTGCTCGTCGCGACCTCTGCTCTCGGGATGGGCGTCGACAAGCCCGACGTCACCTTCGTGTACCACCTCGG
>DATEEV010000444.1:0-9424 GCA_035281005.1 Microthrixaceae bacterium
CGCCAGGCTGCCATCGACCATGAATTTGTCGTCACAGAGCGTGACCTCGATGGGCCGGCCCAGGGAACACGTGCCGTTGATCTCGGTGAGGGCCGCGTCGATTCCGATCCGGGCTTGGTCCTCGTCGACCGGGCCGGTCGGCGCGCCGGTCAGGGCCGCGAACGTCATGAGCTTCACGGGCTCGCCAGGGCAGTTCACGGGCGCCGCGGTCGACGCGGCGGACTCGTCGCCGTTGGCCTCCTCCCCGCTCTCGCCGTCGTCGCTGCACGCAGCAGCGAGCAGGATCAGGAGCATCGCCGCGCCGGCTCTAATGAGCGATCGTTGCGGGTGTCGGGTCATCACCGTTGTTCCCTCCGGTGTCATTGGTGGACAGATAGGCATCTCTGATGTCGTCCGCTCGATCGCGCAGCTGGTCCGCTCGTCCGGCCAGTGCGATGGTGCCACGCCGCATCACCAGGACCCGGTCGGCCACCTCCATGGCCTGGTGCACGTGCTGTTCGACGAGCAGCACGCCGACACCGTCGTCGGCGGCGGCCCGCACGACGCCGAGCAGCCGTTCGACGATGAGTGGTGCGAGGCCGAGCGAGAGCTCATCCACCAGCAACAGGCGCGGCCCCCTGGCGAGGCCCCGCGCCAGCGCGAGCATCTGTTGTTGTCCCCCCGAGAGCAGCCCGACACGCCGGCCGAGGTGCGCTTCGAGCTCGGGGAACAGTTCGATCGCCCGTCCGACGTCGCAGCGGCTCACCCGCAGGTTCTCCTCGGCGGTGAGGGTCATGAGCACCGCACGTTCCTGGGTGACGAGCGCGAGCCCCTGTCGGGCGAGAAGGTGCAGCGGCGTGGACCCACGACAACCGAGCACCTCGAGCTCGCCGCCGAGCGGTGCGAGCTCTCCCGAGAGCGTCAGCAGCGTGGTCGTCTTGCCCGCGCCGTTGGGACCGAGCACTGCGACGACCTCACCGGGCTCGACGCTCAGGTCGATCCCCCGAACGACCTCGACACTTCCGTAGCCCGCTCGGAGCCCCTTGGTCTCGACGAGCGCGCTCACGTCGACACCTCACGGATCGGCGCCGTGCCCGTGGTCGCCACGGCGGCCGAACCCAGGTACGCGTCGATCACCGCCTCGTCACGAGCGATCTCCGCCGGCGTCCCCTCGGCGATCTGTCGCCCGAAGTCCAACGCCACGATGCGATCGCAGGTCTGCAGCAGGAGCGGTACGTCGTGCTCGACGACGAGGATCCCGATGCCGCGGCCGGCGGCAACCGATCGGATCGCCGCACCAAGCTCAACCCCCTCGCGGTCGGACAGCCCCGCGGCGGGCTCGTCCAACATCAGCACCGACGGTTCGGTGACGAGCGCACGGGCGATACCGACGAGCCGCGCCACGCCGTGGGGCAGCGTCGAGGGTCGCTCGTCGAGCACCTCCTCGAGTCCGAACTCCTCGACGAGCTCGTTCATCAGGATCGTCGCTCGGCGTTGACCCGGATGGACGAGATCGCGCAGGTAGTACCGCCGCGCCTGATCGTCGGCCGCGACGAGCAGGTTGTCGCGGACCGTCATCTCCTCGAACAGCTCGACGGCCTGCCAGGAACGGACCAGCCCGGCCCTCGCCCGCCGCTCGACCGACCAGCCGTCGATCACCTGGCCGCCGAAGCGAACGGAGCCGGTGGATTGGGTGGTGAACCCGGTGACCACGTCGAGCAGCGTGGTCTTGCCCGCGCCGTTCGGGCCGATCAGCCCCACGACCTCGCCCGGCTCGACGGCGAACCCGACGCCGTCGAGCGCGAGGACGCCCCCGAACTTGACCGTGATGTCGACCACCTCGAGTCGGGCGGGCTCTCGCCTCCGCCCCGACGACTCCGCCGGGCTGATGTCGCGGCTTCGCGGCAGCTTGAACCGCTCCGTGAAGCGACCGACTTGCATGGAGTTGAGTGCTGCGATCCCGTCGGGAGAGCGCCGGAGCACGAGCACGGCGCTCAACCCGGAGAACACCCCGAGCCAGGCGAACACGTTGGTGCCCTCGGGGACCAACTCGGTGAAGACCCGGGCCCCGACTGTTCCCGGAGCACCGAGGGCGCTCACGATCCCCGAGACCCAGGCGATGCCACCGATGACGGCGTACTGCACCAGCAGCACCGAGCCGACGATGTTGTACCCGGCGAACCCGACGTTCGATTGCCGTAGCGAGAACAGCACGCCACCGATTGCCGCGATCCCGGCCGCCACGGCGAAGGCGTACAGCTTGACGCCCACGACGCTGATGCCGAGGGATGCGGCCGCCCGCTCATTGCTCCGCACTGCCAGCATTCGGGAGCCGACCCGCCCGCGACGGAGGTTGGCCACCATCAGTCCGATGAGGACGAGCACCACGAGCACGAATCCGCCGTAGCGCTCGGGATGCTCGACGGGGTCGAGGTCCAGGCCGAAGAGGGACACGCGGTCGATCGGCAGTCCGCGAAGTCCGCCGGTCACGGCGGTGTTGGTGAAGAGCAGTGCGTTGATCATCAGCGCCAGCGCGAGCGTGGCCACCGCGAGGCTCGTGCCTCGCGTCCGGATCGCCGGGAGGGCCACGACGATCCCGAGGATCGTGGTGCCCGCGATCGCCGCCACCAACGCCACCTCGAACGGCCAGCCGTTGGCCGAGATGAGCCGGGCCGCCATCCACGCTCCGACACCGGCCAACGCGAATTGGCAGAGCGACAGCTGGCCGGCGTACCCCGCGATGACGACGACCGATGCGACGATGATGGCGAGCGCGAACGTGGTGATGAGGGCATCGGCCCAGGATTCAACACCGATGAGCATGGTCACCGACACCGCGATCCCGAGCGCGAGGGGCAGCGTCGACACGCGCCCACTCCCCGGGAGCGGGAGGCGGGCCAGCGATTCGCCGCGTTGGAGGCGGGACCGGCCGGTCACCACCAGATAGCCGAGGATGATCACGAGGGGAACGGCCTGGGCCAGGCCGGTCAACGAGGAGTTGCTGACGCCCCACCATTCCGCGATGTCGGGCTGGAAGAGCGCGATCTCAGCCTGGATGACGCCGATGGCGAGTGCGGCGACCACGGTGATGCCGAACGACGAGAAACGCCCGACCAGCGCGGCCGCGAGCGCCGGGATCACCGCAACGGCGAGCACCGCGGCGTTGAGCGTGACGATGGGAGCGAGGAGGATGGCCGCGAGCGCCGAGAGCGCTCCCGCGACTGCGAAGTTCACCTGCTCGATACGGTTCGGTGACCATCCGCCGCTCGCGGCCACCCGCCGGTTCTCGGCCACGGCTGACGTCGCCAGCCCGAACAACGTCCGCGAGTAGACGAGGCGGAGGACCGCCGCGCACCCGAGGGCGATGCCGATCAGGAGCAACCGATCGAGACCGATCGTCAGGTCTCCCCACAGCGTCACGATCCGTGACGGCAGCATCGGCTTCGGCTGCACGATGCCGAGTCCCCATTGCAGGATCATGAAGGCCTGGGCCGCACTGAACAGACCGAGCGTGGCGATGAGCTTCGCCAGCTGCGAGGCATTGCGAAGCGACGCCATGACCAGGTAGGTCACGAGCCCGAGCAGGACGCCGACGATGAGACCGATCGCCGTTGCCGCGAGACTCGGCATGCCGGCCTCACGGAGGTCATACCAGACGAAGGCGGCGATGCCGCCGAACGCACCGGCGCTGAAGTTCAGGACGCCCGAGGTCCGGTGGACCAACACGATGCCGAGGGCCACCAGCGCCGTGAGCGAACCGGTCGCCATGCCGAGCAGCACGAATCGCAGCGTCGCCTCGCTGAAGAACGCGGTCGCCAGCGTCATCGGCGCCATCCTCGATTGACGCGACCTTGCATGTCCCCCCCCTGGTGGCCAGCACTCGCGGTGGCCGAACCTTAGGAGACGGTCGTCCAGTTCGCGGCGCGATCACCGAATGTCGTCGATGGATCGCTCGTAGAAGAGGTGGACGGCGTTGCTCGACGGGCGAACCTCACGTTGCCGATACATCTGGCGGGTGCCGTCCCGGAAGAGCGGGGTACCGGCACCGAGCAGCATCGGCGCGAGGTGGAGGTGCAGTTCGTCCACCAGGCCCAGATCGATCGCCTGACCGATGACGTCGCCGCCCCCCATGATCACGACGTCGCCTTCGGTGGCAGCGGCTCGGGCCTGTTCCACGGCGGTCGTCACATCGCCGACGAACGTGAACTCCATGCCCAGCTCGCGGGCCAGCCGGACGTCGCCGGGGGGCGAGTGGGTGACGACGAAGAACGGAGGCGTCCCCACCTGGTCGGCGCCGTAGCCCATCGTCTCGTTCCAGCCGTCGGGCCCGTCGACGACGTCGAACAGCCGCCGACCCATCACGACCGCGCCGCTCGCCGCGGTCGCCTGTTCGAGGATCTCGGTGTCGACGTCGTCTGGCTCCATGACCCAGGTGTGGAGCTCCTCGGCGTCACCGAGCCCGTGCTGCGGATCGGCACCCGGCCCGGTCACGAAACCGTCCAGTGACATCGTGATGTCGGCGATGACCTTCGGCATCTCAACTCCTCTCGGCACTGTGTCGACCGTTCAGACGCCATGGACCATTCGATGTCATCGCTGCGGCTCATGGACACCGGGATGGTGACTCGAGCGGCCCGACACGTCAGGATCGCACCATGAGCCTGCCAACGACTGCTGCCGCGTCGATCGACATCGAGGCACCCCCGTCAGCGGTGTACGACCTGCTGTCGGACGTGACCCGCATGGGTGAGTGGAGCCCCGAGTGCCACCGCTGCGAGTGGCTCGACGAGCCGAACCAGGTCGGCTCCCGCTTCCGAGGTCACAACAAGCGCGGCCCGGCCCGGTGGAGCACCACCGCGAAGGTCCTGGCCGCCGACCCACCGAGCACCTTCGCGTTCGCCACCTTCTACCGCGATCGCGTGTCCACACGCTGGACCTACGACCTCGAGGATCTCGGCGGCCGAACACGCCTCACCGAGTCGTTCGCGTCGGAGATGACCCCGTGGTTCATCGCCCTGGCCGAACGGCTCTTCGTCCGCGACCGCCAACAACAGCTCGAGGCGGGCATCGCGACGACCGTCGCCGCGCTCAAGGCGGCGGCGGAGGCCGAGCCGGCATCTCAGTCGGGTGAGCCAGGCCACCCGACTCGATCGACCTAGGGGAAACGAGCCTCCCGGGCGCGCAGCACCGCACACAACGACTCGTTGTAGGGGGCTTCGAGCCCTGCGGCGCGACTGAGGTCGACGACCGCACCGTTGATGACGTCGACCTCCGAGCGACGCCTCGCCAGGTGGTCGAGGCGCATCGAGGGGCTGGCGTCCGGGATGGTTGCCGCGAAGTCGGTCACGTAGCGGACCGGGTCGTCGAACGAGAACGCGACGTCCTTCGCCGTGCCGACCCGATAGGCCTCCAACATGGCGCCGAGGGCGACCCCCCACGTCTCGGGATTCGCCATCAGCTCGCCCACGGTCACGTCGAAGGCCGCGGTCGGAGCGCTGAGGGTGACGTTGCAGAGGAACTTCTCCCAGATCATGAGGTCGATGTCGGCGAACGAGCGCACGTTGAAGCCCGCGTCGCGCCACACGAGCTCGATGCGCTGCACCCGATCCGTCAGGCCACCGCGCATCTCGCCGATCCGGATGAGTCGCATGCCGTTGTGGTGCACGGACCCCGGCTCGGGGATGGACGACCCGAATCCCTCCGCGATCCCGATGATGATCTGGTCCTCCGGGACGTGCCGGGCCACACGTTCGCCCGCGCCCAGGCCGTTCTGAAACGGCATCACCACGTCATCGGGCCGGAGCAACGGGGCGATGTCGCGGGTCACCGCGTCGACGTCAGCGGCCTTCGTGGCCACGAGCCAGAGCTCGCAGGGCCCGGCGTCCGCCGGCGTGGCGCCGACCTGGATGCCGTCGACCACGTAGCTGCCGCTGGCCCCGGAGACACTGAGGCCATCACTGGCGATCGTGTCGAGGTGCTCACCCCAGGAGTCGATGGCCCAGACCTCGTGCCCACCCTTCTGGAGGAGGGCGGCGTACACGGCACCCATCGCGCCCGTTCCGACGATCGCAATCTTCATCGCACTTCCCATGGCAATCCGGTGAATCCGGACCGTCATTCTGGCATCGCAGGAGCTCACGTTCCGAACCGATGTCCCGAGACCAGCAGGGCTTTCCGGGGCCCGAATGGCCAGCAGATTCCTCCGACGTCCCGGGACTGCTCGTACGACCCGTAGTTTTGGGCACATGCGAGCGGGTCGTTGAGCCAGAATTCGAGTGCCGCGAGGCGAGTCGGGTGCGAGATGGCGTTCGACGTCACCGACCCCGCGACGCTGGTGCTCCTCGTCGCTCCGGCGTCGACCGCTGGATCCCGAGGCGAGGAGCACGAGCGCGAGGAGGACCTGCAGGTCACGGTCGACGGTCGTCCCGTGCCGGTCGAGGCACTCGCGGGCGACCACGGCTCGGTCGCCCACATCGTGCGAAGCCCCGTCGGCTCGATGCAGATCTCGTTCACCGCCGTCGCAGCGGGCCCCGGGCCGGTGCAGGCCTCGACCAGTGCCGCGCTCGACCAGGAACAACTCACGTACCTTCGCCCGAGCCGCTACTGCCCGTCCGACCTGTTGAGCGGCATCGCGGCCTACGAGTTGGGTCATGTTCCGGTCGGTCCCGCGCTGCTCGAGGCGGTCGGCGACTGGGTCGCCAGTCGCCTCACCTATCAGGTCGGCTCGAGCGGACCACTCGACACCGCGCTCGACTCGCTCCTCGCCGGCCGTGGCGTCTGTCGCGACTTCTCGCACCTCGCGATCACGATGCTGCGAGCGCTCGAGGTGCCGGCCCGACTCGTGAGCGTGTACGCACCTGGACTCAGCCCGATGGACTTCCACGCCGTCGTGGAAGCTCATGTCGACGGGGCGTGGCGCCTTCTCGACGCCGCCCGCATGGCGCCGCGTCAGTCCCTGGTGCGGGTGGCCACTGGTCGCGACGCGGCGGACACGGCGTTCGTCACTGTGCTCGGCGGCGATGCCCAGCTGCTGCAGACGGAGGTCACCGCCGTCGTCGACGGCGACCTTCCCTTCGACGACCACCTCGAGTTGTTCACATTGGCGTAGCCGCGACATCTCGTTGCGGGCCGCGCCGGCCGAGTCGGGCCGGGGGCCGAGCCCGGAATCACATCGTCGCCAGCCTCGCCTTCATGTGATCGACCACCGCGGCATGCGCGGCGTGGGGGCTGAAGATGATCACCTCGGCGTCCTGCTCCACGCGGAGGGAATGGCCCGATGGCCAGTGGAAGCAGTCCCCGGTGGTGCAGCGGTCGATCCCTCCGTCGGCATAGGTGACGACGAGATCGCCGGCCAGGACATAGCCCCAATGTGGTGCGTCACACACGTCGCCCGGGAGCCCCTGCAGCAGCGGCGCGATGTCGGTGCCGGCGCCGAGGCTGAAGTACTCCGCGGCCAGATCGCCGCCGAAGGGGAGCATTCGGGCCGTCGCTCCGGGTACCTCCATCACCACCGGGATGTCGTTCTTGTTGATGCGCATCGTTCGTGTCCTTCCTGTTTCGAGCCTGGTTCGAGGCGACCGACTGCCGCCACCACGAAGGCGCGACAACGGCTGTCACAATGTGACCGTGATGCTCGACGAGGCGGTGGCGGCGCTCGAACGGGCGGATTTCGCGGGTGCGCTCGAGGCGCTCGGCGCCGAGCCTCCCGACAACGACCCGGACGCGAGCCAGTGGTTCGAGCTCCGGGCCCAGGCTGCCTATGGAGGTCTCCCCTACGACGACGCCGTTGCCGCCTGGGAGCAGCTGCACCGCTTCCACCGGTCGCAGGGCAACCAGCTGGATGCGGCTCGCGCCGCCGTCATGACCGCGGTCATGCTCCTGATCGACAGCGGGCTGATGTCGGCGGTTCGGGGTTGGGTCCGGCGTGCCGAGCGCCTGCTGGACGGTGACGACCTCACCCCGGTACACGCACTCGTGGCGGCGGTCCGGGGCTACGAGCGGTTCTTCTCAGGCGACTTGGGACCGGCCGCCGAACACGCCGCGCGCGCGGTCGAGCTGGGTGAATCCTTCGACGTCATGTCGGCGGTGGTCCTCGGTCGGACCGCGACGGGACGCATCGCCGTGCTCGAGGGTGATGTCGATGGTGGGCTCGAGCAACTCGATGAGGTGGCTGCCCTGTTGATGTCGGGCGATGTCGACCCGCTGACCACGGGAATGATGTATTGCGAGTTGATCTGTGCGGCGCAGGGTCTGGGCCGACACGAACGCGCCCGCGAATGGACCGACGTGATGGAGCGGTGGTGCCCCGACCGCGCCTTCGGCGGCATCCAGGGTCGCTGTCGAGTGCACCGGGCCGAGCTCCTCCGCCTGTCCGGACCGGCTGAGGCGGCGGAGCACGAGGTCCTGCGCGCGTGCGCCGAGCTCCGACCATGGATGCGCCGCGAGTTCGGTTGGCCGCTGGCCGAGCTCGGAATGATCCGCCTCCGGCGGGGCGATCTCGCCGGCGCGGAGGAGGCGTACGTCGCCGCGACCGATCATGGATGGCCGGTGCACCCGGGTCTCGCCCTTCTGCGGTTGGAGCAGGGCGACCTGACGACTGCGGCAGAGCTCATCGGCGTCGCGATCGCGCATCCGGCCGAGGCGCCGTCGAAGGAGCAGCCGCCCTTCGGCGATCTTCGCCTGGCGCCACTGCTCGACGCCCAGGCCGAGATCGCCGCCACGACGCAGGACGGCGAGGCCCTCGGCGCGGCCGCGGGCGGACTCGCCCGGATCTCCGAGCGCTACGGCGGTCCGGTGCTCGCCGCCACCGCCGAGCTCGCCGCCGCGAGGGCGAGCATCCTCGAGGGTGACGCCCCCTCCGCGGCGGCGCGAGCGCGCGAGGCGCTGGCCGGATTCGTGGCACTGGATGCGAGGTTCGACGTCGGCCGAGCTCACACTGTGCTCGCGGACGCGCTCGAGCTCTGCGGAGACCGGGACGCGGCGCGGTCGGAGCTGTCGGCCGGGCTCCAGGCATACCTCGCGTATGGCGCGACCGCGCGCGCGGCAGCGCTCAGGGCGCGCATCGATGACACGAGTGCCCGACCGGCCCCGACTCGCGAGCGGGTTCGCCAGGGAGTGCTGCTCGCCGACGGACCGACGTGGCGCATCGAGCTCGACGGCGAACGCTCCCGGGTCAAGGACCTGAAGGGCATCCGCTATCTCCGCCGACTCATCGCGGAGTCCGGTCGCGAGTTCCACGTGCTCGACCTGGTGGCGGTGGAGAACGGCACGATCCCCGCGGTCGGAGGGTCCGCGGTCGGCGGAGAGGACGGGCTGACCCCGCAGCGGGGCGGGGCCGGGATGCCGGCGCTCGACGATGCCGCCCGCGACTCGTACCGACGTCGCCTCGCCGAGGTCGACGACGACATCGAGGAGGCCGAGCGACTCAACGACCTCGGGCGTCTGG
>DATEEV010000445.1:0-3496 GCA_035281005.1 Microthrixaceae bacterium
GAACTGCGAGTCGGCGAGCTTGGTCTCCTGCAGGCACAACACGTCGGGCTCGACCTGGCCGAGCCACTCCTCGACCCGTGGCATCCGGGCCTTGAGGGAGTTCACGTTCCACGTGGCGATGAGCACGCGCGCAATCTATCGTCCCGCTCCCGGCTCGCCTCCGGCCTGGTGAGGGCTCGAGTGGCATGACGGCGGGCCCGATCAAGGAAGATGTCCGCCGATGGATTCGGTGCTCGTCGCGTTCGGCGTGGTCTTCGTCGCCGAGCTCGGCGACAAGAGCCAGCTCCTCGCGCTGACCCTCGCCACCAGGTTCCGACCGCTGCAGGTGCTGCTGGCCCTCACGGTCTCGATGGCGGTGCTGCAGCTCCTGGCCGTCACCGTCGGTGCGGCGGTCGCTCGAGTCGTGCCCGATCGGACGATCGGTCTCGTCAGCGGCACCCTGTTCGTGGTCTTCGGGCTGGTCGAGGTGGTGGGCATCGTCCGCCACCGCGTCGGGGGTGAGCCCGACGACGACATCGCCGACCGCGTCGCGGGTCGCAGCGGTGCCGGAACCCTGATGGCGATGACATTGCTCTTCGCCGCGTCCGAGCTCGGCGACAAGACCCAGATCGCGGCGGCCGGCCTGGCCGCGTCGAACGGAGCGCTGCCCACGTGGATCGGTGCGGTCGTCGGCATGATCGCGGCCGACGGGCTGGCGGTGCTGCTGGGCTCGCGCCTGCGCTCCTGGGTGTCGGGCGGCACCCTCCGGTGGATCGCGGCGGCGGGCTTCCTCCTCACCGGCGTGATCATCCTGATCGACTCATGGTGAATCGTCACCGTGACCACATGGCGGCTGCTCCGCTCGTGCCTACTCCCCATGTGGACGTATGGATCGACCTGTTGTGCCCGTGGGCGTACCTGGGTCAGGACCGGACCGACGCGTTGCGGGAGCTGGGCTTCGAGGTCCGATCCCGCACCTACGAGCTCCACCCCGACATCCCGCCGGGTGGCCGGCCGGTGCGCGCGGGCGGTCGCCTCGACGCCACGCTCGCCCGGATCGCGGAGGAGTGCGCGGCATGTGGCCTGGAGCTCCGCGCGCCGCGGCGAGTCCCCAACTCCGGCCCCGCGCTGACGTGGGTCGAGGCCGCGGGCCTCGTCTCGCCGGCACAGCGCGAGCCGATCGTCCGTCGGCTCTTCGCCGCCCACTTCGTCGACGGGTCGGACCTCGAGGATCCCGACGTGCTGGCAGCCGCCGCGACGAGCGTCGGAGTCGACCCCGAGGCAGTCGCCTCTTCGCTCGACGCCGCGAAGAGCGAGCTCTCCGATTCGATGCGCGCGGCTCGCGATGCTGGGGTCGCGGCGACTCCGGCCTGGCGCTTCGAGAGCGGGTTCGTGATCCCCGGCGTCCAGTCCCGCGAGGCGACCCTGCGGTGGGCTTCAAGGGTGCTCGCACGCTCGGGCGGCGTGCCCGGCGGAGACGCGGCCACCGGTAGGCTTCACCCGTGAACGACGACGCCCCCCGAACGGCCCGCGCCGGCATCCCCCACGCTGACACGCTCGGGCCGAACGCCTGGCTCGTCGACGAGATGTACACCCAATACGTCGAGAACCCGTCCTCGGTCAGCGAGACGTGGCAGGAGTTCTTCGCCGACTACCGGCCGATGGGAGCCCGACCCGAGCCGGCCTCTGCTGCTCCCGCGCCGGCACCGACCTCGACGACCGCACCGGCTGCACCCGCGGAGCCTGCCGTGGCGCCGGTACCCGGGGAGCCGATTCGTGGCGTGGGCAAGCGAATCGTCGAGAACATGCAGGCGAGCCTGGCAGTCCCGACCGCGACCAGCTTCCGCGAGGTGCCGGCGAAGCTGCTCGAGGTCAACCGCTCGGTCATCAACGGCTACCTCGGCCGGACCCGCGGCGGGAAGGTCAGCTTCACGCACCTGATCGGCTACGCGGTCGTCCGCGCCATCGCCGACCACCTCCCGGTGATGAACAGCACCTTCATCGAGGGCCCCGAGGGTGAGCCGCGAGTCGTGCGCAACGAGCGCGTGAACCTCGGCCTCGCGGTCGACATCGAGAAGAAGGACGGCTCGCGGTCGCTGATCGTGCCGTGCATCCGCCGCGCCGACGACATGTCGTTCGCCGAGTTCATCGCCACCTATGACGAGCTCATCCGGAAGGCCAACAACAACAAGCTCACGCCCGACGACTTCGCCGGCGTCACCCTCACGCTCACCAATCCCGGCACGATCGGGACCGAGCGGTCGGTGCCCCGACTGATGCCTGGCCAGGGCGTGATCGTGGGGGTCGGGGCACTCGGGTACCCGACCGAGTACCTCGCCGCCGACCCGAGGACGATCGCGGACCTCGGCATCTCCAAGATCATCACGCTCTCCTCCACCTACGACCATCGGATCATTCAGGGAGCCGAGTCGGGGCTGTTCCTCAAGAAGGTCGCGGAACTGCTCCTCGGCGAAGAGGGGTTCTACGAGTCGGTGTTCGGCTCCATCGGCGTTCCCTACACGCCCGCCGAGTGGCGCATCGACATCAACCCGGTCGACCGCGAGGAGGCGATGGTCGCCAAGCAGATGCAGGTGGCCAACCTCATCAACATGTACCGGGTGCGCGGTCACCTGATCGCTGACCTCGACCCCCTCTCGGCCGAGCCACCCGAGATGCACGCCGAGCTCGACCCCATCACCTACGGCCTGAGCATCTGGGATCTCGATCGCGAGTTCCTCACCGGGCAGTCGAAGGGCATCTACGCGCCCGTCGGCGGCCAGGAGCGGATGAAGCTCGGCCAGATCCTCGGTGTGCTCCGCGACGCGTACTGCCGCACGGTGGGCATCGAGTACACCCACATCCAGTCCGTCGAGGAGAAGCGGTGGATCCAGGAGCAGGTCGAAGGGGCGTCGACGCGCCTCGATCCCCCGGAGCAGCGCCACATCCTCGACCGCCTCAACGCGGCGGAGGCGCTCGAGAAGTTCCTCGCCACGAAGTGGCTGGGCCAGAAGCGGTTCGGGCTCGAGGGCGCCGAATCAGCCATCCCCATCCTCGACGCGATCCTCGAACGCGCCGCTGACGAGGGCATGAACAGCGCCGTGCTCGGCATGGCCCATCGCGGTCGGCTGAACGTGCTGGTCAACATCGTGGGCAAGTCCTACGGGCAGTTGTTCAAGGAGTTCGAGGGCCAGGTCGATCCCGACTCGATCCAGGGCTCGGGTGACGTCAAGTACCACCTCGGCCAGACCGGCACCTTCACCAGTCGGGCCGGCAAGTCCCTGCCGGTCGAGCTCGCGGCCAACCCCTCGCACCTCGAGGCGGTGAACCCGGTCGTCGAGGGCATGACCCGGGCGAAGATGGACCTCATCCCGCCCGAAGAGGGCCAGGTCCGGTTCCCGGTCCTCCCCCTGTTGCTGCACGGCGATGCCGCGTTCGCCGGCCAGGGGGTCGTGGCCGAGACGCTCAACCTCTCGATGATCAAGGGCTACCGCGTCGGCGGCACCGTCCACGTGATCAT
>DATEEV010000446.1:0-4730 GCA_035281005.1 Microthrixaceae bacterium
GGACCGCTAGAACGCGAACCGCCGCACGAACGGGTGATCGGACATGTCGAGAAACTGGTCGAATCGAACAGCCGTGTTGCTCAGGTTGTTGAACGGGCCCATGAAGTTCGTGGCGTCGTCGGTGATGTGCTCAAGCCCGAGGTAGTGGCCGAGCTCGTGGGCGACCGTGAGCCCGAAGTACCTGCGGCCGTTGTCGGTGGAGAAGTCGGCGCCGTTCACTCTGATCACGAATCCCGAGTCGTCTGAGTTCTTGTCGGTGGGGCCGTTGACGGGTGAGAACCCGAGCACGTTGGCCGCACAGGCCGGCCCCGACAGTGACTCGACGAACCACACGTCGAGCCAGCCGCGATTCGGTGAGCTCCACCCGCCTCGCATGTCGTCGGCCTCGTTGCTGCCCGCCGTGCAGTCGTGGTCCTTGTTGTCCTCCATGCGAATGTCGCGGTACCGGCCCCAATCGGCGTGCGTCGACGGGATCAGGAATGTCCACGTGTCGCCGATGTAGAGGTTCTTGGCCTCGAGGACGGCGCTCGCCTCGTTCTCGACGGCGGCCTGGGCCGCGAAGCGGCGTTCGTCCGTGAAGTTTCCGACGAAGTTCAAGGCGAGGTCGACCTTGGCCATGGCGACCCACACCGCTGACGCGGAGAGCATGCCCTCCGATGTCGCGATCGTGAACTCGATGCGGACGTCGCCGTGACCCAGGAAGACGTCGTGGGTCGCGGATCCCGCGCCGACCCAGACGAACATGTTGAACCCCGCCCAGGAGTTCGGGTTGACGGTGAAGGTTCCAATGGAGAAGTTGAAGCTCTGGAGGAGCGTGCCGCCGTCGGTGATGCGGCAGGTGACGGCGGGTCCCACCGTGAGTCGCCTCGGGAAGCCGTTGGTGACGCGGCCGGTGGCGTAGCAGTAGAAGCGGTTCTCAGCCTGGTTGAAGTGGGCGGGGCCCTTGTTGTTCCTGCCCGTCGTCGTGGGGGAGATCGACATCGACATCGGGTTGGTCGGCAGCGCGACCGTGTCGCGCCGTCTCCAGCCGGCGCCGCCCGCCTCGGTGTACACGTAAGCCGTCAGCCGCACGGGACCCGCCACCGGGGTCGAGTACCCGGTCACCACTTTCGCCCCGGCGGCCTGCTCGTCCTCGGAAACCTCGAACACCGCCTCGCCCCCGCGGCCATCCGGGAGCTCGACGTCGAGGCGCAACAGGGACACCTTCGCGTCAGACGGCTGCTCGAACGACACGCGCACCGAGAACTCCCCGCCCACCCAGATGGCGCCCTCCGGTATGTCGATGGCCGTGACCGCGGCGGACCCCGGCCCCTCCGCTGTCCAGTGAGGCAGGTCGACAGGGCCACAGTCGCAGGGCTGGAGCGGAAGCGCACGACCGGGCGTGAGCATCTCAGCCGGTACGTCGACCACGACCCTGTCGGTGGACGTCGCCCACTTTCGGGCGGCGCCAGTGATCGCGGCATCGGTCGCGGCCTCGCCGACCAGTCGGATCCGGACCGAGTCGCCGGTCGAGTCGAGCACCTCGTAACCGAACGACGCCACCGGCGGCGGTGCGACGGCGGCGAGGCGCGCCTCGGTCACGACGTCCCGTCCCCCGAACCCCAACGCGCCCTCGGGTACCTGGCCCTGTGTCTGTGAGGCAGGTCCCCTGCCCAGAGGTCGCACGCCAGGCGGCACCTCGGTGAGCCTCCCGCGCCGAACCGGCTTCCGTGGCGTGCCCTTGCCTGAGACCTCCCGCGCGACGCGGCGCACCTCGGCGTCAGGGTCATTCTTGGCCAGACGAGTGATCTGCTGGGACGCAACATCATGGGCGCCCAGGCATCGAACGGCTCGCTCGCGCACCGTCGCATCGGGATCGGACAGCCCGGCGACCAGCGCGTCGACGTCGGCTTCATCCAAGCGGCCGATGGCTTCGATGGCGAGGCCGCGAACCTCGGGTGGGTCATCCGTGCTCGTGGCCACGCCGGCGAGGACGTCGTTCACGCCGCCAACCTTGAGCGCGGCCATGTAGGCCACCGCCGTACCCCGGGCGCCGGCGGAAGGTCCGGCGCCACCGTCGCGAACGACCCCCAGCAACGCCGAACGAATGGCGGCACGATGGTCGACCAGGTCGCGGACCTTGATGCCGAGCTCATCGAGATTGGTCGGGTTGATGCCCTCGAACCGCTGTCGGGAGCGATCGACCAACAGTCGCGCCGACGCCGCTGGGGTGCGTGCCCATTTGATGACGTCTCCCGCGGGGAGGGTCAGCGGAGTCTCGACCACTTCTTCGTCCCACGGCGGTGGATCGGTCGAAATCGACGGGGTCTTGGCGCGTGACTTGGCCATTGGTCCTCCTGCGATGGTCCTTGCTCGGCGAACGTCAGCCCATGCTCCAACAGAGTTGTTGGCCCGTCAATGACTTCACCGCCCCGGGCAGTGAGCCTGATCAGCAAGAGTGTGAAGGGACGCGGCGGACGCCGCCGGGAGGAGGGGGGACGTCAGGATGTCGGCAATCCAGGGCGAGCTCGTCACCGAGCGGTTCCAGTACGACGGCGGGCGCGACGTCACGGTGTACGTCCCGCCGGAACCGCCACAGGCGGTGGTGTTCGCCGGCGATGGTCAGCTGATCTCGTCGTGGGGCGAGTCGCTCGAGGCGGTCGACGTGCCGCCGACGATGATCGTCGGCGCGCACCGGCTCGCCGATGAGATGCAGCGGTTGCATGAGTACTCGCCGGGCTTCGACCCAGAGCGGTTCGCGGCCCACGAGCGGTTCTTCGTCGAGGACGTCGGTCGGTGGGTGCGATCGCGCTTCGGGGTCGAGGTGCCCGCCGAGCGGACCGCGGTGTTCGGCGTCTCCGCGAGTGGAGAGCTCGCGCTCGCGATGGGGCTTCGACATCCTGGGGTCTACGGGGCGGTCTTCTGCGCCTCACCGGGCGCGGGGTACCGACCACCGGAGCCGATGCCGTCCGGGCTGCCGCGCACGTATCTCGTCGCCGGCACGATGGAGCCGTTCTTCCACGAGAACGCGACCAGGTGGGCCACCGCGCTGCGCGATGCAGGCGGGGACGTCGTCATGACCGAGCGGGTCGGTGCCCACGGCGACGCGTTCTGGCGGGAGGAGTTCCCGCTGATGACGGCCTGGGCATTTCGATGACGACGCTCCGTCGCTGTGGCCCCGACATCGCCAGTGAGGTTCGCAACTGATGCTCGTACCGGAGCTCGATGTCACCGAGCTCGCGAGATCGTTGCGCTTCTACGCCGAGGTGCTCGAATTCGCGGCGTCAACTTCCAACTCCGCGTAGACGACGTCGACGCGGTGCACGCCCGCGCCGTCGAGACCGGCGTCGACATCATCGTGCCGATCGAGGAGCGCTGGTACCGGGTCGACGTCGCCGAGCGCGGTGGCCGCTGGCAGGTGAAGGGACCAGCCGAGGCCGGCAACCGTCAGTTCGTTCTCGCTGATCCCGATGGCTATCTGTGGCGGCCGTTCCGCGACCTCGGCGTGCGTCCCATCACGGATTGAGCGGCTCATCAGCGAGCTCGGCCATCCGCGCCAACCCGCGCGGCATGGTCTCGGCCAACCGTGCCGAAACGGCCTGCACCGCGGGATCCTCGCGCTGCGCTGGCGGGATCCGCGCGGGATTCAGTGCGCACCCGTTCGCCCAGTCCGCGATGTCCGGCTCAGCCCCGAAGGTGCGTGTCGCCAGGGTTCCCCGGACCTGCATCCGCGCCCAGCTGGTCGCGTTGTCGGGGAGCGTGTTGGGTGGGCACAACCGGTTGCGCTCCCGGTCGTCGTCGCGGGTCGCCTCCACGTAACCCGCCAGCGCGGCATTGAAGCATGGGAACCCCGCGCGGATCGTCTGGAGCCGGATTTTCTCCGGCCCCCACAACGGCACCAACGGCGGGTACTGCAGCCCGGAGGCGGCGCAGTGAACCACGAGTGAGCCCGGTGCCAGCGGGACCTCCCCGCGGTCGAGGATGATCTCCCGGCTCGTCACCTGCTTGATGTGCCCCAGCCGAACGACGTGCTCGATCGTTCGGAGCAGATCGAGCTCCCACTCGCCGAGCGTCGGGGTCTTGGCCATCGTGGGGAAGACGTCCGTGTCGATCCTCAGCATCACCCCCGCGGCTTCGAGGCGGAGGAAGAGATCGTCGAGCGACTCGGCCTCCGCTGCCGCCGCCATGGTGTCGACAGCAAGGCCGAGCGCCACCACCGGGTCGGGCTGGACGACGGCGCGATTGAGCATCCAGGGGTCACGCGAGCGCACCCAGACGATGCGGTCCTGCGCCACGCCGTTCGCCAGCAACCACACGATGGCGTCGGTGGCCGTCTTGCCCGAGCCCACGATGACGAACCGCTTGGGCGCCGCCTCCAACCTGGCGAGCTCATTGACGGCGACGATACTGACGTCGTCATCGACATCGAATGGCGGGGGAGTGGTCGCGGGGATCGTCGGCGCAACGTAGGTCGCGTCGACGACCCGGCGGCGCACATCGACCTGCAGCGTCTCGCCCGACACTCGTGAGGTGACGAGGTGCGCGGCGCCGTCATCGTGGTACTCGCTCGCCCCGAGGAACGTGACCCGGCCCGAGCTGAGGAACCGCCCATGAAGGACGTCGTCGTAGTACGCCCGGATCTCGGATTGACGGGCCCGTTCCTGCAGCCCCGCCTCCGGGCCGCTCACTTGCACGGCGCCGCGACCGAGCACCGTCGACGCGACGCCATAGAACACCGACGCCTGATGGAG
>DATEEV010000447.1:0-7400 GCA_035281005.1 Microthrixaceae bacterium
GCGCCGACCTCACCAGCTACAGCCAAACCGAACTCGACGACATCGCCCGACTCCTCAACACCCGCCCCCGCAAGACCCTCGCGTGGGACACTCCCGCCGAACGATTCAACCAGCTCGTCGCGACCACCAACTGAATCCGCCCGCCACGTTCGACCGCCAGAACCGGTGGGTGTGGCTGGGGTCAGACGATCTTGAGCTCGGGATGGGCCCTGCGGGTCGGGGCGAGCTCGGTGTCGACTCGGTCGGCGATCGTCGCGAAGATCTGGGCCGCTTCACTGGTCGGGTTGATCGCGACGATCGGGCGACCCGTGTCGGAGCCCTCGCGCAGCTCGGGCACCAGCGGGATCTGACCCAGGAGCGGAACCTCGAGTCGCTCGGCCAGCTCGGCGCCACCACCCGCGCCGAACAACTCGTAGCGCTTGCCGTCGTCGCCGGTGAACCAGCTCATGTTCTCGATGACGCCCTTGACGTCGAGCTGGACCTTCTGGGCCATGAAGGCCGCCCGCTGCGCGACGCGCTGGGCGGCGGGCTGGGGCGTGGTCACCACGTAGAGCTCGGAGCGGGGCAGGAACTGCGCGAGCGACAGCGAGATGTCGCCGGTGCCGGGGGGGAGGTCGATCAGCAGGTACTCGGGGTCGTCCCAGTAGACGTCGGTGAGGAACTGCTCGAGGGCCTTGTGCAACATGGGCCCACGCCAGATGACCGGCTGGTCCTCCTGAGCGAAGAACCCCATCGAGATGCAGCGCACGCCGTACACCTCGGGCGGCACGATCATCTCGTCGATGACCACCGGCGGGCGGTCGACCCCCAACATCCGCGGGATCGAGAATCCCCATACGTCGGCATCGACGACGGCGACCGATCGGCCGCGATTGGCGAGCGAGATCGCGAGGTTCGTGGTGACCGAGCTCTTGCCGACGCCGCCCTTGCCCGAGGCGATCAGCAGCACGCGAGTCCGACTGGAGGGATCCGCGAAGGGGATGACCCGGCCCTCGGCGTGGCCGTGGGCCTGGTTGGTCCCGGCGGTCGATCCGGGGTCGCCGTGGAGGGTCTGGCGCAACGCTGCCCGCTCCTCGTCGGTCATGTGGGTGAACTGGAGTGACACCGCCTCGACGCCGTCGAGCGCGGTCACCGCCTCGGTCACCCGACGTTCGATCTCGTTGCGGAGGGGACAGCCCGGGATGGTGAGGGCGATGAGCACCGACACGGTCGGGAGGTCGATGTCGATATTGCGCACCATGTCGAGGTCGACGATGGACCGGTGCAGTTCCGGGTCCTCCACGGGGCGGAGGGCCTCGATCACGTCGGATTCGGTGGGGGCCATGCGGGCTTCTCTCGTGGTGGTCGTGCTCGGCCCGGCGGTGGCGCCGTCAATGGCGCCAGGGACGGCGAAGGGGCCACGACGGCCCCCTCGGTAGACTATTGCGGTGACCGCGAGTTCCCTCAGTCCGACCGAGTTCGCCTCGGTCGTCACGGCGATCACCTCCGCGTTCGGCGACCCGACCCGCCGCGAGATCTACCTGTTCGCCCGGTCGACCCCCCTCGGGGTGACCGCCGCCGAGACCGCAGCCCACTTCGAGCTGCATCCCAACGTCGCTCGGCACCACCTCGACAAGCTCGCCGCCGGCGGGTACCTCGACGTGGCGACGGGCCGGCCGGGAGCGGGCGCCGGGCGCCCGTCGAAGCGTTACCGGGTGGCCGACGACGCCACGCCCCTCGAGATGCCCGTCCGCAACGACGACGTGATCATCGCCCTGCTCGGTCGCGCCCTCGCCGAGCTCGGCGCCGAGCGGGCCGAACAGCTCGCCGAGGAGGTCGGCGTGGAGTACGGCCGCACCATGGGTGAGGCACTCGGCGGCTCGACCCAGCGGTCGGTGCGCACTGCGCTCCACGCCGTCGCCGACGCACTGTCGGCCCATGGGTTCGCGGCCCACACCGAAGGCTCCGGCGAATCGCTCACATTGGTGTCGACGCACTGCCCGTTCGGCGAGGCGGTCATCGAGCACCCAGTGATGTGCGCCATCGATCGCGGGATGGTGCGCGGCATGCTCGGGAGCCTCTACGGCGAGACCTCCGTCGACCTGCAGTCGTCGAAGCCGATGGGCGACGACATCTGCGTCACCAGCGTCGAGTGACGCGCCACTACCTCGACCACGCCTCGACCTCGCCGCTGCGACCCGCTGCGGTCGCCGCGATGGTCGGGTGGTGGGAGGCCGGCAGCTCCGGCGACCCGGGCCGGATCCACCACGAGGGAATGACCGCCCGGGTCGCGATCGAACAGGCCAGGGAGCGGATCGCCGAATTCCTCGGTGCGAGGCCACGCGAGGTGATCCTCACGAGCGGCGCGACCGAGTCGATCGCGGCCGCATGCCACGGCGCAGCCGCCCGCGGACGCCATTCGGTCGTCGCCGGGGTCGAGCACTCGGCGGTGCGCGAGGGCGCCGGGCGTGGGCCGGAGACCCTGGTGCCGGTCGATCGAACCGGTCGCATCGATGCCGCCGCGGTTCGCGACGCGGTTCGCGACGACACCGGGCTCGTGCACTGCCAGTGGGCCAACCACGAGGTCGCCACCATCCAGCCGCTCGACGAGATCGTGGCCGCGGTCGACGGTCGGGCGCTGGTCCACTGCGACGCGGCCGCCGCGGTCGGGCACGTCGCCGTCGACTTCTCCTCATCGGGGGCGGACCTGTTGTCGGTCAGCGCGCACAAGTTCGGTGGGCCGACCGGCGTCGGTGCACTGCTCGTGCGGCGGGGCCTGCGGCTCGATCCCCTCCTGGTGGGCGGCGATCAGGAGCGGGCCCGCCGGGCAGGCATGGAGAACGTCGCCGCGATCCTGGGGTTCGCCGCCACCTGCGACGAGGTCGCGTCGCGGGCGGATACCGAATCGACCGACGCCCGCCGACGGACGGACCGGATCGTCGAGTGGGCCGGCGGTTTCGACGGTGTGGAGGTCATCGGCGATGCGGAGCAGCGCCTCCCCCACCTGGTGTGCCTGGCGATCGACGGGGTCGAGCCCCAGGCGGTGCTTCTCGGCCTCGACGCCGCCGGCATCGCGGTGCACTCGGGCAGCTCGTGCTCGTCGGAGTCCATCGAGCCGTCGCCGGTGCTCGAGGCGATGGGCGTCGACGCACAGCGATCGCTCCGGGTCTCGGTGGGCTGGTCGAGCGCCGACGACGACGTGGACGCCCTGTTGTCGACGTTGCCCCGCGTGATCGCCGATCTACGCGCGCTGCGCGGCTGAGCCCTCAGCCCCGGGCCAGCGAGGGATTGGTCACCCTGCGCCGGCGATCGGAGACGGTTGAGCGGTGGCCGAGCCGAGGCGCGGGTTCCACAATCTGTGACGGTTTCGGGCACCGATCACACGCCGGCGAGCACCTTTCGGACGTCGGTCTTGGCCGCCTCGAGGTCGGCGACGTGTGATTCGACGGCACCGCGGGCAGTCAGGAACAGGAACAGCGCATCGGTGACCGGTCGGCCGGTGATCGATTCGAGGGCGAGCGCGTAGGTCGCCGCTTGGAGGCGGTACCGCTCGGTGCGCGCCGCCACGTCGTCGCCGGTGCGGACCGCGTCGGTCTTGTAATCGAGCACGACGAGCCCGCCGCTGCGGTCGTCGGCCACCAGGTCGACATATCCCTCGACGACGGTGTCGCCGACCGGCGCAGCGACGTACATCTCGCGCCAGTGCGTCCGCGACACCAGGTCGCGCACCACGGCTGCCGTCGCTCCGGATCGGGCCAGGCCGGCCACCGTGTCGATGGCGCCCGCGACGCCTTCGACCTCAGCCTGCGTGCGAGCGATCGCGTCGAGATCGGCCAGCGTGTCGAGATCGCACAGCTGCAGGGTGCCGTGCACGGCACGTCCGATCGCCGTGCCGGCCCGGCCTCGGCGCCACGCCCGCTGGTCGTCCGGGGCGTCGACCGCCGGTTCGAGCGCGCCCGGATCAAGCTCCGGAGGCTGATCGGACGCGTCCGCGGACGCGTGCGCCGACGCCACGGCGGTGGCGGACCAGACGGATCGCTCGGGTGCCAACAGGGCGGCGCGCGCGGCGAGGAACGCGTCGCGCTCGATCGCGGCAGCGACGGCCTCGGGCGAGTCGGGCGCGGCCACCGTGACCGCGGGAGCGTGGCGTACGTCGCCACCCACGCTCGCTGCCGACGGCTCCCAGCGCTCCCAGACACCGGGCGCGTCCTCGAGGCCATCGGTGAGCAGGTGTGCGAGCGGATCCCCCGAGGGGAGACCCTTGGCCGTGACCTTGTGGTGCGCACACACGATGAGGCGGTCGCGGGCACGGGTCGATGCCACGTAGAGGAGGCGGATGCGTTCGTTGCGTTCCATCTGCTCGTCGGCCGGCACCAGCGAGTCGTAGCCGACCATCGCGGTCGAGGCGTTGAGCCGGACCTGGGGCCCCTCGTCGCCCCAGAGCACCGCGACGCCACCACGACGTCGTGCCGTCGCTCCGAGGCCGAACAGGGCGACGACCGGGAACTCGAGGCCCTTCGACGCATGGATCGTCATCACCCGTACCGATTCGAGGTCGGCCTCGGGAAGGATCGGCGACGACACGCGCACGGTGTCGGACATCTGCATCGCCGCCCATTTCAGGAACCCGTCGAGACCCCCACGTTGGGTCTCGGCGTACGCCTGGGCCTGGTCGGCCAGGAACCGGAGGCGACGCCAGCGATCGCGGCGCGAGCCGGCCAGCAGAGCGAGCTGGAACGTGGCGAACCGCGAGGCCAGCTCCTCGACCAGACCGTCGGGCCCGAGGAACCACTTTCGCTCGTACAGGTCACGCAGCTCTCCGAGCGCGACGGCGACGGGATGATCTGCCGGCAGGTCCGGCGTGCCCGGAAAGAGGTAGCTCCAACGACCCTTTGCCAGTGCCCAGCGCGCGAGATCGTCGTCGCCACACCCGAACATCGGCGAGCGCAGGGCCGCGACGAGGCTGACCTGATCACCGGGGTCCTCGACACACGAGAGCACCGACAGCACGTCGCGGATTTCCTGTGACGACCAGATCAACGAGGCGGTCTCCAGTCGGAAGGGCACGCCGGCTTCGTCGAAGGCGTCGCTGAGCGCCGGAACCGACAGCCGCGACGGCACGAGCACGACGATGTCGCCGAAGCCGACGTGACGTTCGCCGTCCCCGTCGGCGACCGGCCATTTCTCGGCGACCATGGTGTTGAGGAGCCCGGCAAGCTCGCGTCCTGCCTCCTGGCGCAACGCCTCGGCCGCCATCTGTCGCGGCCCGCCGATCACCGTGACCGGCGCCCGATCGTCGTTGAGCGGCTCGCGCACCGCGGTGAGCGAGGCATAGGCCGGCTGATGACCGTCGTCGGGTGGCATCAGGCGCGCGAACGCCGTGTTGACCCAGTCGATGACGCCGGGCACCGTGCGGAAGTTCGCGGACAACTCGCACACGCCGGCTCGATAGTGCTCGCGGGCGCGCCCGTAGAGCTCGACGTCGGCTCGACGGAACCGGTAGATCGACTGCTTCGGGTCGCCCACGAAGAACAGCCGGCCCGCCTCGATGACGACCTCCTCCCACGAGGTCGCCGGCTCGTGACCACCCGCGATGAGCGACACCAGCTCGATCTGGAGCGGGTCGGTGTCCTGGAACTCGTCGACGAGGAGGAAGCGGTGGGTGTCGGCGAGCTGGGCACGGATGTCGGGATGCTCGCGGAGCAGCTCGCGCACCAGCACCAACAGGTCGTGGAACTCGAGGGTTCCCTGTCGCCGTCGGTCGGCCGCGGCCCCGAGCACGAAGGCCTGCACCTGCCGCGACAGCGCCTCCACGACGCGCTGCTTGTCGGCCGCGACCATGAGCTCACGAAGCTCCTGGGCACGCGCGAGTGCGTCGACCACGTCGGGCTTCGCACCATTCCACGAGGGGGCCTTGCCCCTTGTGCTGGCCCATTTGTCGCCCGTGCTGAGCTCGACCACGACCTGATCGGCCGTCGCATGGCGCAACCACTCGCTCACCGGCGCGATGCGGTCGTCGAGGTGTCGGGCCAGGTGGTCGGCCTCCTCGGCGCAGCGATCCCGGAGTGCGAGTGCCTCCTCGAGCATCTCGATGAGGGGCGCCGCGTCGAGCTCGCCGATCGGTGGAGGTTGCCCCGCTCCGGCGCCCGGCGTGAGGCGGTCGTAATGGTCGTCGAAGTACCGAGCAAGGTCGCGCAGGTGCTCCTCCCTCAGCCCGAGCAACAAGAAGCGACGGAGCAGCGGCTGCCAGGCGAGGTCGTCGAACAGCTCGCGCTGGAACGCGTCGAAGCGCTCGTCGAAGGCGAGCGCCGAAGAGATCTCGTCGCTGATCTCGAGCGACGGCGGCAGCCCCGCCTCGATCGGGAACCGCCGGAGGATCGACTGCGCGAACGCGTGCAGGGTCTGGAGCGCGGCCTGGTCGACCTCGTCGAGCGCGGTACGGAGGAGCGCCCGGGTCGCGTCGTCGGTGGTCGACGCTGCCACGTCCTCGAGGCGGTGCCGGATCTTCTCGCGCAACTCCGCCGCGGCTGCCTCGGTGAACGTGATCGCGGCGATCGCAGCCATCGGCGTGCCGTGGGAGACGTGCTGGACGACCCGGTTGACGAGTTGTGTCGTCTTGCCCGAGCCCGCCCCCGCGTCGACGAAGAGCGTCTCCTCGAGGTGCGTGGAGATGCGGACCCTTATGGTCTCGTCGGGGGCCGGCGCAGTCATCGTCGGCTCGAATCGTCGTCGCCGACCGACACGGCCCCGTCCTCGACGGCGGGCTCGCGGCTCGTCAGTTCGACGTAGGTGCCAAGACGCGGATCGGCTTCCTGTCGGAGCCAGATCTGGTCGCGCTCGGCCGGGCACAACGCGTCGTAGTCGCACCACTTGCAATGCTCGAACGTCGGACGCGGCCACGTGGTCGCCTCACCCGGGCGTATGGGGTAGCGCCCGGAGGCGATGCCGTCGGTGAAGACCTCGAGTGCCTCGAGGAACAGTCCGTCGATGTCGCCCAGTACCACCTCGGCGGCCGCGGAGGGAGTGCGGCTCGCGAGGTACCAGTACGCGGCGGTCGCGTCGTCGCCGCCGTGACGTCGCGTCGCCGCCCGGGCGTAGAGCGGGAGCTGGAGGTAACGGCCCTGATGGAGACCCGCCACGATGTCGTCGGTCGACAGCGCCCGGCTGACGGTCTTGTAGTCGATCACCGCGACGGATCCGTCGGGGAGCCGGTCGACACGGTCGACCCAACCCCGGAACCGCAGCGTCCGGCCCGACGGCAGCTCGACCTCGACGGCGTCGCCGACCGCGCCGGACTCGTCGCGCTCGAACCCGAACCCCATCTCCGCCTCGAGCGCGCTCGCACCGAGCGCCCGCAGCTCGTCGTCGAGCAGGAAGAAGTCATCGGCCTGAGCCCCGATGCGTTCGCGCGCGAGCTGCCA
>DATEEV010000448.1:0-9071 GCA_035281005.1 Microthrixaceae bacterium
AAGGCCGTCCTGCTCTACGAGTCGGCGAACTACGACGAGTCGCACTTCACCGATCCGCAGCTGTTCGACATCGAGCGCTCGCCGAACGACCACGTGGCGTTCGGGTTCGGCGCGCACTTCTGCCTCGGCGCTGCGCTCGCCCGACTCGAGGCGCGCGTCGTGCTCGAGGAACTGCTGGCGCGTGCCGTGGTGCTCGAACCGGCGGGTGACCTCGAGCACTCGAGCTCGACGGTCATCGCCGGCGTGAAGCGGGCGCCGCTCCGACTCCTGCCGGCCTGAGTGTGCGTCGGGCCCTCAGCCGACCTGAGTGCGCGACGGCTGGAAGGATGTCGTCGTGATCACCGATGTCGAGGGAGTGCGGGTCGGCCATTGGACCGACGAGTCGGCGCGCACGGGTTGCACCGTGGTCCTGTTCCCCGAGGGGACGGTCGGATCGGGTGAGATCCGTGGGGGAGCGCCCGCCACGCGCGACTTCGCCGTGCTCGAGCCGTCGGCGCTGGTCCAACAGCTCGACGCGGTGGTGCTGAGTGGCGGCTCCACGTTCGGGCTGGCGGCGGTCGACGGGGTGCTGTCGTGGTGCGAGTCCGAAGGCCGGGGGATCGAGACCCCGGCCGCGTGTGTGCCGATCGTGGTCGGTCTCTCGCTCTACGACCTGTCGGTCGGTGATGCATCGGTACGCCCGCGTGCCGACCACGGGCGTCAGGCCATCGAGGGTGCGAGCGCGGACGCACCCCAGTCGGGTCGGATCGGTGCCGGATGCGGCGCCACGGTGGGGAAGTGGCGTGGGCGCGAACGAGCGAGGCGCTCGGGCCTCGTCACCGCCGCCGAGCGTGACGGCGGCCTGGTGGTCGCGGCGCTGGTCGCGGTGAACGCGTGGGGTGACCCGCTCGGTGCGACGCCGCCCGACGTCGGGGCGCCGATCCACGCCCCGTTCGCGACCACCCCCGCGGAGAGCACGACGATCGGCGTGGTCGCGACCAATGCCCGGCTGACCAAGACGCAGTGCATGCAGGTGGCCCGTGCCGCGCACGCCGGTCTCGCCCGGAGTCTCTTCCCGGTCCACTCGCCCTTCGACGGCGACGCCCTGGTCGTGGGGGCGACGGGTGGCCACGAGGCGCCGATCGAGGCGGTGGTGCCCCTCGCCGATCGGGTCGTGGCGGCAGCCGTGGCCTCGCTCGTGGTGGGCGAGCCAGGAGATCTGGACTAACGTCTGGACACATGTCCAGTCAGATCGTCGACGCACCGCGGCGACACCTCAGTGAACGTCAGGCCGACACCGTGGCCCGCCTGGTCGAGGCCACGGTCGCCGAGCTGCGCGAGGTGGCCTACGACGCGCTGACGGTTCGCAACGTCGCCCGCCGCGCGGGGGTGGCCCCCGCCACCGCGTACACCTACTTCTCGTCGAAGGAACACCTGGTCTCGGAGGTGTTCTGGCGTCGTCTCGACGCGCTCCCCGCGCCGATCGTCGAGCCCGATCGGCCCGCCCACGAGCGAGCGGCCCAGGCCCTCGGTGCCGTGACGATGCTCGTCGCCGACGAGCCGGCGCTCGCCTCGGCCTGCACGACCGCGATGCTCGGCACCGACCCCGACGTGCGTGTCCTACGCGACCGCATCGGCGCATCGTTGCACCACCGATTCGCCACGGCGCTCGAGGGCGTCGCCGACGACGCCGACATCCGCGTGATCGATCTGGTGCTCTCGGGCGCGATGGTGCAGGCCGGCATGGGCCACCTCCGCTACGAGGACATGGACGCCCGTCTCGAGGAGCTCACCCGGCGTCTGTTCCCCCAAGGATCGCGAGCCAGCGAAGAGATGAGCGTGAGATGAGTGACAGCACCGCGATCGCGACGTCCGGGCCGGTCCACTACGACCCGTACGACTACGCCGTCCACGAGGACCCGTTCCCCTTCTACCGACGCCTCCGCGACGAAGCGCCGGTGTACCACCACCCCGAGCGCGGCTTCTGGGCGCTGTCGCGCCACGCCGACGTGATCGCCGGCTTCCGGGACTCGGCGCGGCTGTCGAACTCGCACGGGGTCTCGCTCGAGCCCTCGGCGTCAGGCCCCCACGCGTCCGCCCACTCGTCCTTCCTGGCGATGGACCCGCCCCGCCACACCCGTCATCGCGCCCTGGTCTCTCGTGCGTTCACCCCACGACGCGTCGCCGAGATGGAACCGCGCATCCGTGAGATCGCGGTCGAGCACCTCGAAGCGTTGGCTGACCGCATGCGCGACGGCGAGACGTTCGATTTCGTCGGCGAGTTCGCCGGCCGCCTCCCGATGGATGTCATCTCCGAGATGATCGGCGTGCCCCGGGAGGACCGGGTCGAGCTCCGCCGGCTCGCGGACCTCCTCGTCCATCGCGACGAAGGCGTCTACGACCTGCCCGATGCGGCGGTGAACGCCTACTTCTCGTTGTTGAGCTACTACCACGGGATGATCGCCGAGCGGCGGGCGCAGCCCACCGACGACCTCACCTCGGCGGTGCTCGCCGCCGAGATCGACGGCGACCGCCTCACCGACGAGGACGTGGTGGCATTTCTCTTCCTCATGGTCGTCGCCGGTAACGAGACCACCACCAAGCTGCTCGGGAACAGCTGGTACTGGGGTTGGCGTCACCCCGACGAACGGTCCAAGCCGCTGGCCGACCCGGAGCGCATCGCCGACTGGGTCGAGGAGACGCTGCGGTTCGACACCTCCAGCCACATGCTGGCCCGCATCTCCACCGTCGACATCGAACTGCACGACACCCTGATCCCCGCGGGGGAGCGGGTGCTGCTGCTCGCCGGGTCGGCGAACCGCGACGAACGTGCCTTCCCCGACCCCGACCGCTTCGACCTCGAGCGGGACACCAGCCAGACCGCGAGCTTCGGCATGGGCCGGCACTTCTGCCTCGGAGCCTCACTCGCCCGGCTCGAGACCCGGGTCGCGCTCGAGGAGCTCGTCGAGCGCGTCACGGACTACGACATCGACGAGTCGGGTGCGGCGCGGGTCCACTCCATCAACGTGCGCGGCTTCGCGGTCCTGCCCACCAGTGTCACGGTGCGGGAGCCCTCCCGATGACCGGTGAACCCGACCGTCATCCCGATCGCCGTCCGGTCGTCGTCACCGGGGGATCCTCCGGGATCGGCGCCTCCACCGCGCTCGCGTTCGGGGCGCTGGGTCATCCGGTCGTCGTCGCGTCCCGGCGGGTCGAGGTGTGCGAGGAGGTCGCGGCGAAGGTCCGCGCCGAGGGTGGCGAAGCCGTCGCCCTGCCTCTCGACGTGGGCGATGCCGCCTCGGTCGAAGTGTTCGTGAGCGCGGCCGAGCAGGCGATCGGTCCGATCGAGGTGCTGGTGTCGAACGCCGGCGACGTGCTGCCCACCTCGGTGCTCGACACCCACCCCGACGAGTTCGCTCGCCAGGTCCACATCAACCTCCTCGGCGCGCAACGCCTCGTGCACGCCTTCGCCGCCGGAATGGTCGAACGCCGCCGCGGCGACGTCGTGTTCGTGACCTCCGACGTCGTCCGGGTGCCCCGGCCCTCGATGTCGTCGTACGTGGCGTCGAAGTGGGGCCTCGAGGGTCTCGCCCGCGCCATGCAGATGGAGCTCGAGGGCACCGGGGTGCGGGCGTCGATCGTCCGGCCCGGCCCGACCATGACCGGCATGGGCATGGACTGGGACTCCGAGGTCGTCACGCCGCTGCTCGAGGAGTGGAAGCGGTGGGGTCTGGTTCGCCATGGCGGTTACCTCACGCCGGGAGCCATCGCCCAAGCGGTGGTGACCGTGTCCACGGCCGCGCGCGGCACCCACCTCACGTTGGTGGAGGTCGAGCCGGAGGCGCCCGTCAAGGACCCATCGGGCTGACGCGGGGGCCGCCTTCTCGGCCGGCAGGCCGATTCAACGGTCGGGTGGCGGCCTGCAGGGCGGTTCAGCCTTCGGGTGACCAGCCGCAGAGCCGGGCAACGTCACCGAAGAGCATGGCCTTGTGAGTGCCGATGACCGTGCGGTCCTTGGCGGCCATCGACGCGGCGACCTCGATCGCCACCGGCACCACGTGGTGCTCGGGGGCCAGCGACGACACGATGCCGAGCCGCACCGCCTCCTCGGCCGTGTAGCGGCGCGCCGTGATCGCCGCGCCGATGGCCGCGGCACGAGGGAGCCGAGCCATCACGGTGGCGAGCATCGGCTCGGTGAGGGGAAGCCCGAGATCGACCTCGGGCAGGCACCAGAAGCCACGACCGCTGCGCATCACCGAGGAGTCGAAGGTCGAGGCGAGCATCGCCCCCGCGGCGAACGCATGGCCGTTCAGCGCGCCGACGACGTAGCCGGGGAACACGAGGAACCGACCGAACAGCCGGTGCACGTCGCGGACCACGTCCCCGGCCAGGTCGGGATTGGCCGACATCCAGTCGAGGTCGAGCCCGTTCGAGAAGAAGCGGTCGTGCCCGGTCACCACGACGGCCAACGGGCCGTCGATCGAGATCAACTCGTCGAGGACCTCGTGCCACCGGGCGATCGACGCAGCGTTGAAGCGGTTCTCGCCGTCGGCCCAGTGAACGATCCGCACCTCGTCGAGCCTCTCGATCTCGATCCTCACGTGCGCGGTGACGGCTGGATCGGTGTTGGCGCCAGCACGGGCTCGAGTGCCGCGCGTCGGGCTGGGTCGAGGTGCCCCCGCACGGCGCGTTCGATGTCGAGCTCGAGGAGGAGCACACCCGGGTCGGTCGAGCCGTCGACCTCGGTCGCGCCGACGGACCACAACAGGTGCAGCATTCCCACATTGCTCGTGAGCACGACGGCCACCAGCCTGGGGATCGAGCGGGCGTGCGCGGCGACGACCAGCGAGTCGAGCAGAATCCGGCCGATGCCGAGTCGGTGGTACTCGTCGATGATCGTCATGGCGAGCTCGGGCGCATCGGTGCTGCCCTCGGCGCGGACCCAGCGCGCGACCCCGATCCCGTAGCCGTCGCGCGTTCCGATCTCCGACGGTCGGTCCGCGTCGAACGCGGCGATCGCGAGTTGGTCGATGCCGTCGAGCTCGCTCAGCCGACCCAGCAGCGCGGCCGGCAGCTTCGGCATGGCGGTGAAGAAGCGCGTGTACCGGGAGTCGTCGCTGAGGTGGGCGAAGCCCGCCTCGATCATGGGGGCGTCCTCGGGTGTCGCGAGCCGGATCCGGATGGTCCTGCCATCGGTCAACTGGAGGTCGATGCTCGGCGGCACCGGACCATCATGGCGTACGCCACATCTACCTCCGGTGAACGTCACGTCGCTGGTTCGGGCGCGCCCGACCGTTGTGCTCGCACGCTCCCCCTCGTCGCGTCGCGTCGCTGGCTGCCCATTCCGCCGGCTCTTACGGCAACCACCGTCGGGCTCGTCGCCCCTCGTCAGACGACTCCCAGTTCCGTTGCTTGACGACTGCCACGATGTCGTCGATCGGGCGATCAGGGTCCAGGACGAACGGAATGGCGTACTCCTCGACCGCAAGTGCGTACTCCGGCAGTCGGTTCAGTCTGGATTCGCCGCCCAGAGCGAAGGACGGTGCTGTCCCGGCTGCCTCGACCATCGCCCAGAGCGGAAGCGAGATCGTCTCCCCGTGCAGCAGCAGGCTCGCGGTCTCCCGCTCACCCGGCGTCGCGGGACGGGTGACGAACACCTCGATGAGCCGGTCCCGCCGATCGTCGGTCACCGTCAGGAGGACCTCATCGAGGCGCCACTCGACCGATGCCCACCATTCGTCGTCGGCAGTGTCCACCAACTCGAGTCCAACGGCACCGACGACAGCCTCGAAGGCACTGAGCACAGCCGGCACGAACTCGCTCATGGTTCGGTGCTCCACCATGCGGGTCGTGTCAGTGTCCGCCGAACTCGGGGTCGCGCTTCTCGCGGAACGACGTCATGCCCTCGACGAGGTCGGCGCTGGCGGTGGCGAGGGCCTGAAAGTGACCCTCGAGCTCGAGGCTGTCGGACAGGTCGGTCTCGAAGCTCCGGTTGAGGAGGCGCTTCGACAGGCCGAGCGATCGGGTCGGCCCCGCGGCCAAGCGGGTCGCGAGCTCGTCGGCGCCCGCTTTCATCTCGGTCACATCGGCGATGTGGCGGTAGGCGAGACCGGCGGCGACGGCGTCGGGCCCCTCGACGGCCTCGCCGAGCATGACCATCGCCCGCGCCCGCGGCAGGCCGACCAAGCGTGGCAGCAAATACGCACCGCCCGCATCGACGACGAGGCCCCAACGGGCGAAGCTCCACATGAACCGTGTCGGGTCGGCGACGAACACGAAGTCGCAGCTCAGGGCGAGGTGCGCGCCCGGGCCGACCGCGGGGCCGTTCACCGCGGCGACGGTTGGTTTGTCGAGCTCCCAGAGCTCTCGCACGAAGGTCTGCACCCCGATGCGGAGCGCCTGCGAGGTCGACCTCGGGTCGAAGCCGTCGGTGCCCGCCTTGACGACGGTCGAGCCGCGCAGGTCCATGCCCGAGCAGAACGACTCGCCGGCCGCCCCGACCAGCACCGCTCGGACCGAATCGTCGTCGCGGGCGGAGCGGATCGCGTCGACGAGGTCGTCGCGCATCTCGACGGTCAGGGCGTTCGCAGCGTCGGCGCGGTCGAGGGTCACCCGCGCGACGTGATCGTCACCCACCTCGTAGCGCAGCATCAGCGGGACATCGGGGGAGTGAGGTCGCCAGGCACGCGACCAGGATAGTCGGCGGTGCCGATGGCGCCTTCCGGCGCCGCCGGCCGATCACGCCCTCCGCGCTCGACCTACCGGCCGGTCTGGATGTACTCGGTGAGCTGTTGGGTCTCGACCTCGAGCTGCTCGACCCGCCGCTTCACCACGTCACCGATCGAGACGAGGCCCGACAGTTGGCCCTCCTCGGCAACCGGAAGATGACGGATCCGGTGTTCGGTCATGATCGCCATCAGCGCGTCGACGGAGTCGCCGCGGCTGCAGGTGCGCACGTCGGCGGTCATCGCCTCGCGCACCGGTGTGGCCAGCGCGTCAGCCCCCCACTCGGCGAGTTGGCGGACGATGTCGCGCTCGGAGAGGATGCCGTCGATCGACCGGCCGTCGTCGGAGACGACGAGCGCACCGATTCGTCGAACGGACAGCACTCCTGCTGCCTCGGCCAGGGTGGCGGCCGACGCGATGGTGGCGACTTCGTCGCCCTTCTGGCGGAGGATGTCCGCGACTCTCATGGCTGCCCCCTTCGGGTGTGTGTATGAGGCAGGGCGAAACGGGGTGCCACGGCCAGCGGCACCGGAATGCTGATGGTACCGGTCGCCGGGCCGAATCGCTCGACATGTCGAGTCAGCTCGGTGGGGCCGCACGCCACCGCCCCTACGAGGGGCCCGCGGGAGTGTGACAACATCCGCGGCGTGCAGCGCCGCCTCTTCGACGACCACCACGACCTGTTCCGGGACAGCTTCCGCCGCTTCGTCGAGAACGAGATCGTGCCCTTCCACGACTCCTGGGAGGAGGCGGGCATCGTCGACCGCTCGATGTTCCGTGCCGCGGGCGCCAACGGGTTCCTCGGCATGGCGGCACCGGTCGAGCACGGCGGAGGCGGAGTCGAAGACTTCCGCTTCAACGTGGTGATCGCCGAGGAACTGGCCCGAGCCGGGGTGGTCAGCTCGGGGTTCTGCATCTGGCTGCACAACGACGTGTGCCTGCCGTACTTCCTCGGTGGCGCTTCCGAGGAGCAGCAGCGGCGCTGGATGCCTGGCATCTGCTCGGGCGAGCTGATGTGCGCGGTCGCGATGACCGAGCCGGCGATGGGCTCGGACCTCGCGTCGATGGCGACGACCGCCATCCGTGACGGTGACGACTACGTCGTCAACGGCTCGAAGACGTTCATCACCAACGGCATCAACTCGAGCCTCGTGATCTGCGCGGTGAAGACCGATCCGACCGAACGCCATCGGGGGATGAGCTTGATCGTGGTCGAGGACGGCACCCCCGGGTTCGAACGAGGCCGGAACCTGAAGAAGGTCGGCCTCAAGGCGCAGGACACCGCCGAGCTGTTCTTCAACGATGCCCGCGTGCCGACCGCGAACCGCCTCGGCGAGGAAGGAGCGGGCTTCGGCCAGCTCGTGGCGAACCTCGCCCAGGAGCGCCTGTCGATGGCGGTGATGGGCACGGCACACGCCATCGCGGCCTTCGACTGGACCGTCGACTACTGCCGCGAACGGGAGGCGTTCGGGCAGTCGATCGGGTCGTTCCAGAACACTCGCTTCACGCTGGCCGAGATGCGCACCGAGCTCGACATCGCTCAGGTCTTCGTCGATCGCTGCGTGGAGGCGCTGGTGGACGGGTCGCTGAGCGTGGAGGAGGCGGCGGAGGCGAAGTGGTGGTGCACCGAGCTGCAGAAGCGAGTGACGGACCGATGCCTGCAGCTGCATGGCGGCTACGGCTACATGCTCGAGTACCCGATCGCGAAGGCCTGGGCCGACGCCCGCGTGCAAACCATCTACGGCGGGACGACCGAGATCATGAAGGAGATCATCGGCCGGTCGCTCGGCGTGTAGCAGGTAACTCGCTCAGCGGGACAGGATCGTGACGCAGGCGTTCGCACCGCGTCCGATGACGTGTGCGAGCCCGACGCCGGCGCCATCGACCTGGCGCGTTCCGCACTCGCCCCGAAGCTGGCGAACGATCTCGACGACCTGACCGAGGGCGGACGCGCCGAGGGGCTCGCCCTTGGCGAGCAGACCGCCCGAGGGATTGACCGGCAGCCGGCCACCGAGGCGCACCGACCCGTCGGCGAGCAGGCCGGCCTGCTCGCCGGGGGTGCACAGGCCGAGCTCCTGATAGGCGAGCAGCTCGCGTGCAGCGTCGGTGTCCTGGCACTCGACGACGTCGAGGTCCTCCGGCCCACAACCCGCCATGGCGTACGCGTCATCGGCGGCGAGCCTCGTCGGCGGGGTGATCGCGTCATCGTCGATGCCGCTCAACGGCGAGTCCTCGCCGAGCACGTTGCCGGGGAGGTGCGACCTCAGTGCCACGCCCCGGACCAGGACCTCCGGCTCGTGTGCGGTGGGCTCGGCGCGACGCAGGACGACGGCTGCCGCACCTTCGTTCGGCGAGCACAGCATCCA
>DATEEV010000449.1:0-3437 GCA_035281005.1 Microthrixaceae bacterium
GAGACGCCGTCGTTGGTGATCGTCGGCGCGCCCCACTTCTTGGAGAGCACGACGTTGCGGCCCTTCGGGCCGAGCGTGACGCGCACGGCGTCAGCGAGCTGGTTCATGCCCGACTCGAGCTTGCGGCGGGCTTCCTCGTCAAAGCTGATGATCTTGGCCACAGGGTCCCTCTCTGATCTCTCTCGTCCCGGCGGGACGGAGGTTCGGCGTGTGGGAGTTGGCACTCAGGGCAGCCGAGTGCCAGACAGTTCTAGCACTCTATCGACGTGAGTGCTAAGCGCCAAGCGTCGATCGCCGCGCCCAGCTGGCACGCGGCCAACAGGACTTGACCGGTCGGTCAAGGAGTCGGGCATGATGGTCGGCATGGACGTAGTGGTGATCGGCGCGGGTGTGGGCGGCCTCGGCAGTGCGCTGGCCCTGTCGCGTCGGGGTCACCGGGTCACGATCGTCGAGCGCGACGCCACTCCCATGCCCTCCGATCCCCACGGCGCGTTCGCCTGGAACCGCCGCGGCGCGCCCCAGGTCCGACACTCTCACGCCCTGCTGGCCCGACTCCGCAACCTGCTGCGCGACCAGTATCCCGACGTGCTCGACGCCCTCTTCGACGCCGGCGCCACCGAGCTCCGGTTCATGGACTCGTTGCCCGAGGGGATGGTCGCCGAGCCCGAGCCCGGCGACGAGGACCTGGTCGCGTTGGCGTGTCGGCGCACCACCTTCGAGTGGGTGTTGCGCCGCACGGTGCTCGCCGATGATGGCGTCGAGCTTCACGACGGCCACGCGGTGGTCGGGCTCACCTTCGAGCCCTCCGACATCCCCCGGGTCACCGGCGTCCGCCTCGACGACGGCACCGAGATCGCGGCCGACCTCGTGGTGGCCGCCGGTGGTCGGCGCGAGAACGTGCTCGATCTGCTCGGTCAGCTCGGCATCGACCTCGACGAGAGAATCGAGGACACCGGCATCATCTATCTGTCCCGGTTCTTCGAGCTCGTCGACGGCGCCGACTTCCCCCCGCAGTCCGGCCCGATCGGCGGCGACCTGGGCTACCTCAAGTACGGGGTGTTCCCTGGCGACAACCGGACGTTCTCGATCACCCTCGCGACGCGCACTGACGACGCCGAGCTGCGCTCGAAGCTGCTCGACCCCGACACGTTCCTCTCGGCCGCGGCAGCGCTCCCGGCCACGGCGCCCTACGTCGACGGGCGCGCCAACCCGATCACCGACGTCGAGGTCATGGCCCGCCTGTTGAACCGTGATCGACGCTTCCTCGACACCGAGGACGGGTTGCTGGTCGAGGGGTTCGCCGCGGTCGGCGACGCCCACACCTGCACCAACCCGCTGTACGGCCGAGGCTGCAGCCTCGCGATGGTGATGAGCCAGATGCTCGCCGACGCGGTGGAGGAGTTCGGCGACGCGCGCGCCGCGGTGCTGGCCTACGAGCTGCGCAATCGGGACGAGATCCACCCCTGGTACCGCGCCGCGGTGTCCCAGGATGCGGCGACCCGCGCCGCGATCGCCGCCGAACGCGGTGAGACCGCCACCGACGACTCGTCCGGCGACGGTGCGGACACGGTGGAGGAGGACCCGATGCGCGCGCTGTTGCGCGAGGGCCTCCTGCCAGCGCTGAGGGAGGACCCGGTCGTGCTCCGCGCCTTCCTGCGGATGCTCAATCTCCTGGACCCACCCGAGTCGTTGATGTCGAACTTCGACGTGCTCGGCCGGGTGATGCAGTCGTACCAGAACCGCGAGGAGCGCCCCGCCGAGCCGTCACTCGGCCCGGACCGCGCCGGTCTGCTCGCGGACCTTGCCGCCTGAGCGACTCCGCCGCTGTGCCGCCTGAGCGGCGCAGTGATCAGCCGCCGGCTACGGCGGGGATGATCGAGACCGTCTCGCCGTCAGGCACCGGTGTCGACACGCCGTCCATGAACCGGACGTCGTCGTCGGCCACGAACACGTTGACGAATCGGCGAAGACCGCCCTCGTCATCGAGCAGGCGGTCGGCGAAGCCCGGGTGGGCGGAATCAAGGGCGGACAGCACCTCGGAGACGGTGGATCCCTCCACCTGGACCTCGGACTTGCCGCCGGTCAGGGAGCGGAGAGTGGTGGGAATGCGGACGTTGACGCTCATCGTGTACCTCGGCCGGTCAGTGGAGCGGGAGGTTAGAACACCGACCGACCACCCACCGATTCCCGGCATCGATTCCCGGCGCTGCCGCCCGGCCAGATCGCATCGGCGTGCCACGACGGTAGGTTGCCCTCGTGCTCTCGACCGTTGACGACGCCGAGCATCCCCGGGTGCGCACGTTCCACCATCGCGAGTTCGGAGTCGAGGAGCTGGTCGACGCCAAGGGCTCGACGACGGTGTCGGTCTGCATCCCTGCGCGCAACGAGGCGGCCACCATCGGCCAGATCGTCGAGACCATCCGCGCCGAGCTCGTCGAGGCCGCGCCGCTCGTCGACGAGATCGTCGTCCTCGACGACCACTCCGTCGACCGCACCGCCCAGGTCGCGGCACACGCAGGGGCGCGGGTCGTCGATGCCTCCACGACCTTGAGCGAGTACGGCTCGGGTCACGGCAAGGGCGAGGTCCTGTGGAAGTCGGTGTTCGCGTCGAGCGGCGACATCATCGTGTGGTGCGACGCCGACATCATCGACTTCGGGTCCCGCTTCGTGACCGGCACGCTCGGTCCGCTGCTCACCGAGCCGAGCATCCAGTTCGTGAAGGGCTTCTACGACCGCCCCGACGTCGATGGCGGTGGGGGCGGCAGAGTCACCGAGCTCGTGGCCCGACCGCTGTTGTCGATGCTGTTCCCCGAGCTCGGCCAGATCCATCAACCGCTCTCCGGTGAGTACGGCGGGCGACGGTCCGTGCTCGAACGCGTGCGCTTCGTCGGGGGCTACGGCGTCGACGTGTGCCTGCTGATCGACATCGTGGCAGAAGTCGGCCTCGCCGGTGTCGCCCAGGTCGACCTCGACGTTCGCCATCACCGGAACCGTCCCCTCGACGAGCTGTCGCCCCAGGCGACCGCGGTGGCCCAGGCCATCCTCCACCGGGCCGCGCCCGACCTCGTCGGCGATCACGCGATGCTCGTGCGCCCCTGGCGGCCGCCCACTCCGGTCGATCTCGACGAGTTCCCCCCGCTGGTCGGCCTCGGCGCCTACCTCGCCCGCACCGCCTGAGCTTCGCCCTCGCCTGACCATCGCCCTCGAAAGCGGATCAGCTCGAGAGCCGTTCGGCGACGACCTCCTCGACACAGGCGAGGGTTTCGGCCTTCGCCCGCGACATGCCGTAGCGAGCCACCAGCGACACGCCTTCGACGCGCTCCTCGGTGCCGTCGAAGAAGTCGCCGGCAACGACGAAGGACGCCACTCCGTCGGTCTCGGCCATCTCCACGACACCGCCCACCACCTTGCCGTGGAACGACTCGTCGTCGACGAAG
>DATEEV010000450.1:0-6681 GCA_035281005.1 Microthrixaceae bacterium
TTGACCGACTCGGAGAAGTACGACGCGCCCGCGAGCTGGGTCGACTCCGCCGCCTCGGCCCGCGAATGGGTGACGGTCGGCAACGGCGTGTCGTCGATCGCGTCGCGCTCGGACTGGGTGATGACCCGCTCGTCGAGCAACCGCTCGGCCACCAGCGCCCGGCGCTGCAGCGCCACCTCCGGGAACCGGATCGGGTCGTAGCCCACCGGATTCCGGATCAGCGCCGTGAGCAGGGCCGCCTCGGCCCAACCCAGCTCGCTCACGCCCCGGTCGAAGTAGGTCTCCGACGCGGCCTGCATCCCGTACGCGCCGTGGCCCAGGTAGACCGTGTTGAGGTAGCGCTCGAGGATCTCTTCCTTGGACATCTGGTCCTCGAGCTGCATGGCCAGGGCGGCTTCCTTGACCTTGCGACCCAAGGTCCGCTCGGAGCCGACGACGGCGTTCTTCACCAGCTGCTGCGTGATCGTCGAGCCGCCCTGCTCGATCCCCCCGGCCTCGATGTTGCTGAACAGGGCGCGAGCCGCCGAGCGCAGGTTGACCCCGTTGTGGGAGTAGAACTCGCGATCCTCGACGGTGATGACGGTCTCCTGCACCAGGTCGGGCACCTGGTCGAGGGTGACCTCCTCGCGGTCCTGCTCGGCGTAGAGGACGGCGAGCTCCCCGCCATTGCGGTCGTAGATGTACGAGCGGGTCGCGAGGGGGGCGAGGACGATCGGCGCGTCGGTGGCGTGCACGGCCTGGTCGCCGAACTCGCCCAGGCGGGGCAACACCAGCGCCGACGTGCCCACCAGGAGCAGCGCCCCCACGAGCAGCACGGCCAGGTAACGCACCACCCAGGGCAGTCTCGAACCGCTCCAACGGGCCCTCGGCCGTGGGGGTCGCCGATGGCGGGAGCTCGGGTCCATGGAGCCGATCAGGCTACCGACCGATCCGGTCCAGGTCACCGCGGGCCATCAAGCTCTAACGTCCGCGAGTGACCCGGATCGCGATCGCGGGCGCCGGCGATGCGGCGCGACGACATGCGGCGGTGCTCGGGGCCATCAACGGGGCGCACCTCCACCAGCTGGTCGCCGCGACCCGTGAGCGCTCCGACCCGCTGGCCGGCGCGTTCGGCGTGACGGGTGGCACCTACGACCAGGTCCGCCCCGACACCGACGCTCTGGTCGTGGCGACCCCGGCCGACGAACGGGTGGCGGTGGCATCCGCCGCGATGGGGCTCGACATCGCGGTACTGGTCGACTCGCCGATCGCGACGTCGAGCGGGGACGCCGACATCTTGATCGCGGCGGCCGCGACGTCGGCCGTGGCGAGTGGGTGCGCGGAGCCCGTGCTGTTCGCTCCCGGCGTGGCGCTCGGGATCGAGCGCTGCGGGTCCCTCGGGGGGTTGAGCCATCTCTCGATCCGTGTCCTGCACCAGGAAGCCGCGACGCCGCCAGGCGGAGCCTCCGATCCGACCCCAACCGACGCGGTCTGGACGGTTGGCCACCACGCGGTCGCGCTCGCACTCGCGTTGAACTCACCCGACACGGAGGCGGCGATCGAGGCGCGAATCACCGCCGGCCGCGACGGCTCGGAGGAGCCGATCGTCGTGGCCCAGCTGACGTTCGCGAGCGGGCTGGCGGCGCACCTCGAGCTCGGCCTGGTCAGCCATGCGCCGATCTGGGACGCGCAGGCCGCCTCCCCGACGGGAGTCGTCAGGATCGAGCTCCTGCCCGAGCCGCTCGTCGAGGTCGACGGGGTCGACGCGAGCGCGTCCCCACCACATCCGGTGGGCGAGCGCGGGTCGTCGCCGGAGCACGCCGCGTTCGCCGCGCTCGAGGCGGTGGGACACGTGGCGATGCTCCAGGGATTCGCCGACGCCGTCGCCGGACGAGGTGGACGCCTGTGCCCACTCGGCTTCGGCCGCCGAGTGGTCGCGGTCCTCGAGGCGTGCGACCGATCGATCGGACGCGGTCAGCCCGAACGCCTCCAGTGAGGGCGACTCACCCTGTGAAACCCGCTCGCTCCGGTCGGTGGGCCTAGAAATCCTCTTCGAAGTTGACTTCGCCCTCGACCGCCATCTGATACGCCGCCACTTTGCGTTCGAAGAAGTTGGTGAGCTCCTGGACGTCCTGCAGTTCCATGAACCCGAACGGGTTCTTCGACCCGAATTTCTTCGGCAGTCGCAGCGCGGCGAGACGAGTGTCCGCGACGAACTGGAGGTACTCGCGGGTGTCGGCCAGTGACATCCCTGGCACCCCCTCGGACAACACGTCGGCCGCGAAGCGGTACTCGCACTCGACGGCCTCGGTGACCATCTCGGTCACGCGGCGACCGAGCTCGTCGTCGAAGAGGTCCGGCTCCTCGGCGCGCACTTGCTCGATCACCTCGAACGCGAAGTTCATGTGACACGACTCGTCGCGGAAGACCCAGTTGGTTCCCGCAGCCAGGCCGTTGAGCAGACCCTTCGAACGCAGGAAGTAGACGTACGCGAACGCCGCGAAGAAGAACAACCCCTCGATGCACGCCGCGAAGCAGATGAGGTTCAAGAGGAACTGCTGGCGGTCCTCACGCGTCCGGAGCTCGTGCAGCTCGTGGATCGACTCGATCCACTTGAAACAGAACTCGGCCTTCTCACGGATGGCGGGGATGTTCTCGATCGCCGCGAACGCATCGGCGCGGTCGTCGAGGTCGGGGATGTAGCTGTCGAGGAGCGTCAGATAGAACTGGACGTGGAGGGCTTCCTCGTAGAGCTGACGCGACAGGTACATCCGCGCCTCGGGCGCGTTGATGTGCTGGTAGAGGTTCAGCACCAGGTTGTTCGACACGATCGAGTCGCCGGTCGCGAAGAACGCCACCAACCGATGGATCAAGTGCTTCTCGGACGGCAACAATCTGTTGTGCAGATCGACGACGTCGTCGGAGAAGTCGATCTCCTCCACGGTCCACCCGTTGCGGATGGCGTCGCGGTACATGTCGTAGAACTGCGGGTACCGCATCGGCCTCAACGTCAGGTTGAATCCCGGGTCGAGCAGGCTCGACGCTCTGCGCGCGCTCGGAGCCGGAGCGTCGAACGACTCGAACGGCTCTGCGACCGGGTTGACGGGGTCGACGAGGGACATGAATGACTCCTGGAAGTTCGTGGCGTGGATCGGCGGCAAATGGCGGGACGGCTGAGGCCTACGTGCAGGCCTCGCAGCTCTCGGGGCTCTCGAGCGAGCAGGCAACTGCCTCCTCGTCGCTATAGATCTCGGGCACGGGTGCGGGCTCACCGCCGCCGCTGGGTGGCGTGGTGGTCGTGCTCGTGTGGCCCGTGGTCTTGGTGATGCGCGTCGCGGGCCGGGAGCGCATGTAGTACGTGGTCTTCAGGCCCGCCTTCCACGCGTACAGGTACATCGAGCTGAGCTTGCCGATGGTCGGCGACTCCATGAACAGGTTCAGCGACTGGGACTGGTCCACGAAGGCGCCGCGGGTGGCGGCCATGTCGATGAGTGAACGCATCGGTAGCTCCCACGCGGTGCGGAACAGCTCGCGCACCTCGGTGGGGATGGAGTCGATGTCGGCGACCGAGCCCTCGGCCCGCTTGATGGCCGAGATCACCGGCTCGGTCCACAGCCCCCGCGACTGCAGCTCGCGGACCAGGTAGGCGTTGATCTGGAGGAACTCGCCCGAGAGCGTCTCGCGCTTGAACAGGTTGGACACCTGTGGCTCGATGCACTCGTAGCAACCGGCGATGGACGCGATCGTCGCCGTAGGGGCGATCGCGATCAGCAGCGAGTTGCGAAGGCCGTGCTCGGCGACGCGGGCTCGCAGGTCGGCCCACCGCTCGGCGCGGGACTCGTCGGGCTCGACGCCCCACAGGTCGAACTGCAGATCTCCCTTGGCGGCCCGGGTCTCGGCGAAGCCCTCATGCGGACCGCTGACCTCGGCGAGCTCGGTCGACGCCCACAGCGCGTGGAAATAGATCTCCTCGCTGATGCGCGTCGACAGCTCGCGTGCGGCGTCGGAGTCGAACGGCAGGCGGAGCTTGAAGAAGACGTCCTGCAGGCCCATGAGCCCGAGGCCGACCGGCCGCCACTTCGAGTTCGAGGAGGCAGCGGCATCGGTCGGGTAGAAGTTGATGTCGACGACCCGGTCGAGGAACGGCACCGCGATGCGGACCACCTCGCCCAGGCGGTCGAAGTCGAACGCGAGCCCGGACTCGGTCTCGGTCACCAACAGTCCCAGGTTGATCGAACCGAGGTTGCACACCGCGGTCTCGCGCTGGTTGGTCACCTCGAGGATCTCGGTGCAGAGGTTCGACAGGTGCACGACGTTGCGTTCACCACTGGCCGGGTCGACGCCCCCGGTCTGGTTGCACTTGAGGTTCGAGGCGTCCTTGAACGTCATCCAGCCGTTGCCGGTCTCGGCGAGCGTCCGCATCATCCGGCTGTAGAGCTGGCGGGCAGGGACCTGACGCTCGTAGAGGCCCTTCGACTCGGCCTCGGTGTAGGCCTGGGCGAACTCCTCGCCATAGGTGTCGATGAGCTCGGGCACGTTCTTGGGATCGAACAGCGACCACTGCCAGTCGTTCTCGACCCGCTCCATGAAGATGTCGGGGATCCAGTTCGACAGGTTCAGGTTGTGGGTGCGCCGCGCCATGTCGCCGACGTTGTCGCGAAGCTCGAGGAACTCCTCGATGTCGGCGTGCCAGGTCTCGAGGTAGACGCATGCCGCGCCCTTGCGACGACCGCCCTGGTTGACCGCGGCGACCGACGAGTCGAGGGTCTTGAGCCACGGCACGATGCCGTTCGACAGGCCGTTGGTGCCGCGGATCAGCGACCCCCGGCTGCGCACCCTCGAGTAGGACAGCCCGATGCCGCCCGCGTGCTTCGAGAGACGGGCGACGTCGCGGTAGCGGTCGTAGATCGCGTCGAGGTTGTCCTCGGGGGAGTCGAGCAGGTAGCAGCTCGACATCTGCGGGTGGCTGGTGCCGGAGTTGAACAACGTCGGCGACGAGGGCAGGTACTCGAGGCCGGAGATCAGCTCGTAGAACTCGATGGCCTCGTCGGGGGTCCGCGACAGGCCACAGGCGACACGCATCAGGAAGTACTGAGGCGTCTCGACGACCTTGCGGGACTCGGGGTGGCGCAGCAGGTAGCGGTCGTAGACGGTTCGCAGGCCGAAGAACTCGTAGAGCCAGTTGCGATCGGCTCGGATCGCGTCGTTGAGCTTGCGGGCGTTGGTCGTCACCATCGACGCGGTGACGTCGCTGATGATCCCCTGGGTGTGACCGAGCGCCACCGACTGGCTGAACGAGTAGATGTCCTGGTTCTGGACCTCCTTGTCGATCACGGTCGCGAGGAGCCGGGCGGCGAGGCGGGAGTAGTTGGGCTCCTCACTGATGTGCGCAGCCGCGGTGCGGATCGAGAGGTTGTCGAGCTGCTCGGTGGTGGCGCCGTCGACCAGCCCCGAGATGGTGCGGGTCGCGACGCGCATGATGTCGACGCCGGCGAGCGCGGTGCCGTCCGCGTTCGTGGCACACCGCGCCACCGCCTTGACGATCTTGTCGAGGTTGACCGCTTCCAGCGACCCGTCTCGCTTGCGGACCCGCATCTGGGTCCCCGCGGTCGCACCGTCCTGCAACTCGGAGTCCGAGATGACTCTGGGACCGTCCGCCTGGTCCGTGACCAACTGCGGCCGGGTGTCTTCCTGGAGCGTCATCTGGCCTCCCTGCCAATCGCGATCTCGTCCGTGACTCGTGTGGTGCCCCGGTGCTGTCACAGACCCGAGGCGGCCCGATGGGCTCACGACGGGCTTGTAACTACATCAGTGAAACTACCGCCCTGTCAACGGTCGAGCGCGGTTGCTCGCGAAGCCCCGGAAACACGCGGCGCGCGGGCCTCCCCGCGGCGCGCAACCAGGTCCCGACGGTCGCGACAGAGGTGCCAGGCGAGCAGCAGACGGTCGCGACGGAGCGCGATCAGCTCGAGTTTTTGCAGCAGTCCGCGGCCTCCGGATGGCCGCCGGCGATTCGACGTGTGAAGGTGAGCCCGTGAGCGATCTGATCCCAGCGGCCACGGTGATCCTCGGACGCGATGCGGCCGATCGAGGCGCCCTCGAGGTGCTGATGCTGCGACGGGACTCACGACTGGCCTTCGCCGGTGGCATGTGGGTGTTCCCCGGCGGCCGGCTCGACGAGGACGACTTCGCCGGGGATCTCGACGACCTCGACACCGCCGAGCGGAGGGCGGCGGCTCGCGAGGCGTTGGAGGAGTGCGGGCTCGAGATCCCGTGGGATCGACTCGAGCGATGGTCGCACTGGACGCCTCCCGAGCATCGCAACGGGCACCGGTTCTCCACCGCGTTCTTCGTCGCGGCGGCACCCGACGGCGAGGTGGTGATCGACGACGGCGAGATCCGTGCGCACCGTTGGGTCTCGCCGGTCGCCGCCATCGAGCTCCATCGACAGGGCGAGGTCGAACTGTCGCCACCGACCTTCATCACCCTGGTCCAGCTCGCCCGGGCGGACTCGACGGATCGACTCCTCGAACTGGCGCGCGCCGAGCCGCGGGAGCGGTTCCACACCCGGATCGGGTTCGACGGCGACACGATGATCGCCCTCTACCACGGCGACGCCGGCTACGAGTCGGGTGACGCCACCCTGCCAGGTGCCCGACACCGACTCACGATGCCGGGCACCGACTGGACCTACGTCCGGGA
>DATEEV010000451.1:0-3172 GCA_035281005.1 Microthrixaceae bacterium
CTCACCTCGCTCAAGCAGAACGAGACCTTCCCGACCCAATGGTGGGAGCAGCCTCCGTTCGCTCCGTACGACGTCGACGACGAGCCGTACCTCGTCCACATGGGCATCCGCATCAAGCTCAACGAGCCCATCAGGATCGAAACGAACGCAGCGTCGGTCGAGTCGTCGGGGCGCTACATGTGCGACATCCTGGAGGGCCAGACCTGCCAGGCTCCTGCCGACGACGGGGTGCCGTTCTACGGCGTCTACTACCCGGACGTCTTGGATCTCGCGAACGGTAGCCAGCCCTTCGAGCTGATCGGCTCGGTGGAGGTCATGTTCGAGAAGGACTCCCCGCCAGGCGCCACGCTCGGCGTCACGGCGTTCTTCCAGGGACTCACCAGCCTGCTCAATGCCGCGATCATGCCGCTACTGCTCAATGGCGGAACGTTCCCCACCGACCCTCAAGGGCTGATCAACTTCCTCTCGGTGGTGCTCCCACCGGTCCTCGCAACACTGATCGCTTTCATCGGCACGAACGTCCTTGGCGCCATCCTCGGCGCGGACCAGATCATCGGTTTCGCCCCGATGTTCTTCTTCGCCGTAGGGGGGACCCTGGCCGCGATCCTCAAGGCCACCCTCCCGTCACTGCTCGTGCTGGTGAACCAGTACCTGGCGCAACAGCCGAACAGTCCCTTCCCGGACGGCCTCCCCATCACCCTCGGGGTGATGGGCCAGGTGGCGGAGCTCGAGTTCGGCGCCGAGTTCCAGACACCGTTCACGCACTACCGGACGGTCCACACAGCGAAAGCGTTCTGATTCGATCGAACGATCCCGACCCGGGCCCTCGGCTCGGGCTGATCGACCTGATCGACGAAGCCGGCGCCTGGGGGGGCGCCGGCTTCGCCGCGTCAGCCGGCGGTTGCATGATCGACCCGTTGGAGCTGCGCTTCGATCGTGATGCCACGGGTTGGGGTTGGTCCGGGCTGGCGGGATCGACCCTCGACGGGTCGCCCGCGGTCGCGACGCCAGTCGCGCTCGAGGCCACGAGCCCTTCGCCTCACCCCAACGGGATCGTGCGCGTCGACCATGTGGTCGCGGCGACGCCCAACGTCGACCGCTCCATCGAGTCGCTCGAGGCCGCCGGGCTGGAGCTGCGACGAGTCCGCGACACCACGATCGCCGGGAGCTCCGGTCGGCAGGCGTTCTTCTGGGCGGGAGACGTGATCCTCGAGGTGGTGGGCCCCGCAACCCCCGCCGGTGACCAGCCACTGGCGCTGTGGGGATTGGCCGTCGTCAGCGACGACCTCGATTCGACGGTGGCATGGCTGGGGCCGACACGTTGCAGCCCGCCCCGGGCGGCGGTGCAGGCCGGCCGCCGGATCGCGACGTTGCGCACCCGCGAGCTGGGGATCTCGATCCCCGTGGCGATCATGGACGCCCACCCACAAGAAGCCGTTGGGAGCGAAGCTACCGACGGGTAACATAGGGCGATGTCCGACTATCGAGCCCCCGTGAAGGACGCCCTGTTCGCCCTGCGCCACATCGGCGAGGTCGAGTCACTGGTGAAGACGGCGCGCTACTCCCACATCGACGTCGAGTCGCTCTCTGCCGTGGTCGAGGAGTTCGGGCGGTTCGCCGGCGAGGTCTTCGCCCCCACGAACCTCCCGGGCGATCGGGAGGGTGTGACGTGGTCACCCGAGGGCGTCACGACCCCGGCGGCGTTCAAGGACGCATATGCGAAGTTCGTCGAGGGGGGATGGCAGGGGATCGGCGCCGAGGAGGAGTACGGCGGGGCCGGGTTCCCGGAGATCGTCGGACTGACGGCGGCCGAGTTCATGGGAGCGGCGAACGGGGCGTTGTCGATGTGCCCGGGCCTGACGACCGGAGCCATCGAGTGCCTCCAGGCGTGGGCGTCGGAGGAGCTCAAGGAGACCTACCTCCCAAGGATGGTCAGCGGTGAGTGGACCGGGACGATGAACCTCACCGAGCCGCAGGCCGGATCCGACGTCGGCCTCGCGACGACCAAGGCCGAACCACGTGGCGACGGCTCGTACCTGATCACCGGCACGAAGATCTTCATCAGCTTCGGCGATCACGACCTGGCCGAGAACGTGATCCACCTCGTGCTCGCGAGGACACCCGGTGCCCCGGTGGGCACGAAGGGGATCTCGCTGTTCCTGGTCCCCAAGGTCATGGTCGGTCCCGACGGCTCGCTCGGAGCGCGCAACGACGTCAGGTGCGTCTCGGTCGAGCACAAGATGGGCATCCACGCCTCGCCGACCTGTGTGATGTCCTACGGCGACGACGGCGGCGCGGTCGGCTACCTCATCGGCGAGGAGCACCAGGGCATGCGGGCGATGTTCACGATGATGAACAAGGCCCGCCTCGCGGTGGGTGCGCAGGGGCTCTCCTATGGCGACGCCGCGTACCAGAAGGCGCTGGAGTACGCGCAGGAACGCCGGCAAGGCCGCGAGATCGGCGGCGACTCGAGGGGTCCGGCGCCGATCGTCGTCCATCCCGACGTGCGGCGAATGCTGCTGTTCATGAGGAGCCACATCGAGGCGATGCGGGCGCTCATCATCTTCAACGCCGCCGCGATCGACTTCGCCCAGGCCGTCGACGGCGAGGAGCGGGAGCGCTGGCAGGAATTGGCCGATCTGCTCACGCCGGTCACCAAGGCGTGGTGCACCGACGTCGGCTGTGAGGTCACCTCCACCGCGGTGCAGGTCTTCGGCGGCATGGGCTTCGTCGAGGAGTCCGGAGTCGCGCAGCACTTCCGCGATGCCCGGATCGCCCCGATCTACGAGGGCACCAACGGCATCCAGGGCATGGACCTGGTGGGACGGAAGCTGCCGATGCGCGTGGGCGGAGTCGTCGCCGACTTCTTCGCGCGGATGCGCGAGCTCGACCCCGAGCTCGAGGCCGCCGGCGACGAGGTCACGTCGATCCGGACCCAGCTCGCGGCGGCGGTCGACGTCCTCGACGACACCACCTGCTGGGTCATGGCCAACGGCCTCGACGACCCGAGGACCGCGCTGGCCGGAGCCACGCCCTACCTGAGGATGTTCGGGATCGTCACCGGTGGGTGGCTCCTCGCCCGCCAGGCGCTCGCGGCGCTCGGTGAGCTGGCCGAAGGATCGTCGGACACCGCCTACCTGAAGGCGAAGGTCGCGACCGCTCGTTACTACGC
>DATEEV010000452.1:0-2679 GCA_035281005.1 Microthrixaceae bacterium
ACGCTTCTCGATGAACGCCGCCAGGCCTTCGTTGAAGTCCTCGGTGCCGAACATCTTCATGATGCCTTCGCCCGACATCTTCCACCCGATCTCGTCGGGCTGGTCGGTCGTCTCGATCATGATCTTGCGGCTCTCGCGCACGGCGAGGGGGGCGTTCTCGGTGATCCGGGCGGCAAGGCCCAGTGCGGTCTCGAGCGCCTTGCCCTCGTCGCAGAGCTCATTGACCCAGCCGAAGTGGTAGGCCCGCTCGGCCGGGAAGTCGAGCCGGCCGGTGAGGGCGAGCTCCATCGCGATGTTGCGGGGCAGCTTGCGGGGGAGGCGGAACAGGCCTCCGGCCGCCGCGACCAGGTTGCGCTTGACCTCGGGGATGCCGAACACGGCCGTGCGCGACGCCACGACGAGATCGCACGAGAGCACGATCTCGGTCCCGCCGGCGAGCGCCGGACCGTCGACCGCCGCGATGATGGGCTTCGTACGCTCGCGGGTCGCGATGCCGCCGAAGCCGCCACGCGGGGTCTGCATGCCGCCCGGGTCGGCGCTCATCTGCTTGAGGTCGGCCCCGGCGCAGAAGATGTAGCCCTTGTCGGTCTTGGCCCCGGTGAGAACACCCACCCAGACCTCGTCGTCCTCCTCGATCTGGTCGATCGCCGCCTCGATGCCCGTCGCCACCTCGGTGTTGACGGCATTGCGCGCATCCGGCCGGTTGATCGTGATGACGCCGACGTTGCCCTGCTTCTCGTAGTCGATCATGGGCGGCACCATAGGGTCGTCTTGACCGATCGGTCTACTTCGTCGGATGCCGTCTAGCGTTGGCCGCACATGGACGATCGCGACCCGAGTGAGCGAGCCCCGGAGGTCGTGGTCTTCGACTTCGACGGCACCCTCGTCGATTCCGACGAAGCGCTGCTCGAACCATTCGATCGCCTGGGGATCGAACGATCGACCGTCATCATGGGCTCGGCGGTGGCTGAGGAGTGCGAGCGCCTGGGGATCGACATGGGCGACTACGTGGGGGCCTACGACCTCGACGTCGTCAGGCCCTTCGACGGGGTGGAGGAGATGCTGTCCGCCATCCCGCGATGGGCGATCGTGTCGAACAAGCATCCGGACCCCGCGCTCCATGAGATCGAGCGCCTCGGCTGGAAGCCCGAGGTCGTGCTGTGCGCCGACGCGTTCGACTGGGCCCACAAGTCGTTGGTGCCGCTGCTCGACCAGCTGGGCGTCCCTGCGGATGAGATCGCGCTCGTCGGCGACAGCGGGGGCGATCTCCGCTGCGCCGAGGAGGTCGGGTGTCGGTTCGTGTGGGCCGGGTGGAACGACCGCGTGAGACGAGCGGGACCGACGGGGACGGTCGCCGCCGCGCCCGGTGAGGTGCTGTCGCTACTCGGCCTCGGCAGCTGAGGCCGCGGCCTCGGATGTTGCAGGCCCGGGCTCAGGGGCATCGGGCTCCGGTGCCGGAACTGCCGTCTCGGGCTCGGGGGCGGGCACAGGAGCTGCAGCGTCGGGCTGGACCTCGGCGACGGGGGCATCGGGGGTGGGCTCAGCCTCGGGCTCAGCCTCGGCTTCGGGGAGGTTCGACGGGGAGGCGTCGGTCTCCGGCCCCTTCGCCTCCGGGGCCTTGTCGGCGTCGGAGGGCTTCGTGCCGGGCGCCTTGCGACCGCTACGGGGCTTGCCGTCGGTGCGTGAGGCCGGCCGGCGACGCTTCGTCGGCTTGACCTCCTTGGGGTCGATCCCGAAGAGCTCGGCGATGTTGGGCAGCTTCGCCGCGAACTCGGTGACCGCCTGGGTGAGCGCCTCGGGCACGGGATCGGGGATGCTCGCCGGGGTCACGGCCGTGCGGACCGGTGAGGTCGAGAGCGCGTCGAGCACCGTCGTCCAACGATCGACGGTCGTCTCCGCGGTCAGGCTGGCGGCAGCCGCGGCCGCGAGTCGCTGCGCGAGATCGGTCGGGAGGGGCGCACCGGCCTTCGGGGGCCTCGAGCTCAACCGGAGCGCCCGTACGGACCGATCGGCGGCGAGGGTGAGGCGAAGCTCGTCGAGCCATGCGGCGTGCTCCTCGTCGACGCGACGCGACAACCCGTCGCGCAACTGCTGCACGAGCTCGCGACCTTCCTCTCCCCGGGCGGCGTCGCCCGCGACCACGACCGAGCGGAGGTCTCGCAGATCGATCTCGTCGATGATCGCCAATGCCGACTCGGCCTTGTCCAGCCACTCTGCGCCGCGCATCACCGGCACCAGGGTCTCCGCCATGGCCAACAGCTCGTCGCCCTTCACGAGCGGCAGGCCCTGCTCGCGCTGCTGCTCGTTCTGCTTGTCGACCGCCAGACGTACTGCCGGAACGCCACCTTGGAGCACCTGCTCGGCGATCGGACGCTGTTCGGGAGGTAGGGCCTCGAGAGCCGCATTGCGGTGGGTGCGGCCCGCGCGGAGCCGCTTCGGCTTGGGGCGCTCGGGGAGGACCAGATCGGGTGGACGGGGCCGCGCTGGACGGCGCGCACCTTCGTGGGAGCGAGGGCGGCCCCGGTCGCCGCGGTCTGCGTCGCGATCTCGGTCGCCGCGCGGGCCCCGGTCCCGGTCCCGGTCTCGCCCGCCGCGCTTGTCACGCTTCGGGGCGAGGGAGGTCGAGACGAGCTGATCGGGGGTCGGACGTCCGGCGATCTCGATGCGCTCGTAGCGGTC
>DATEEV010000453.1:0-3812 GCA_035281005.1 Microthrixaceae bacterium
TCTCGATCTCGATCTCGACGAGCACCGAACAGAAGTCGGTGCCCACACTGAACAGAAGTCCAGTCCTCAGCGTCGACCCATTCGGCGGATCATGAGGCGGGCAGCGGTAGGCCAGACGCGGTTCTTCTGGTCTCGAGCCGAGAGCAGTAGGAGCGCGACCTGGTCGAGGACCCCGTCCACGTCGGGTTCGCCGAAGTGGGCTTGCGTGGCGAGGCCGTCGCCGATGGCGATCAGCAGCGAGGCCATGGAGTCGGGCTCCACCCACCTCTGCACGTAACCGTCGCGTTGCATCTCCGTGATGAGCCCGCTCAGGTAGCCGCGCAGACGATCGTGGATGTCACCGATCGAGCGAGCGAGCTCGGCGTTCGATGACGCCGCAGCAACGGCATCGGCGTACGCCTTCAGATCCTCACGACCGACGGCGAAGGTCGTCCGGATCGTCGCGAGTGCGTCGAAGAGTCGCTCAGCGGGATCGGCGTCGGTCTCGAGGGCTTCGACGATGGGATCGAGCCGGCGGTTGACCAGCTCGGTGAGAGCGGTCGCCACGAGCGAATCCTTGGACCCGAAGTGGTAGGTGATGGCTTGCAGGTTCACCTCGGCCACACCCGTGATCTCCCGCGAGGTGAGGCCATGCATGCCCTTGGTCCGAAGTGACTCGATCGTTGCTGCGAGGAGCCGCTCGCGTGTGGACGCTGACCTGCTGGGACTCACCGAAGTAGCGTAGCCAGTTGATATTCATACGTATGTATGAGAGGCTGGAGGGCCTCAGGTGGAGATGGAGGAGACATGGCTGAGATTGACCTCGTGACCGGAGCCGCTGGCTATTCCGGCTCCTACGTCGCCCGACGACTGCTCGAGCAGGGGCGAACGCTTCGAACGTTGACCCGAGACACCCACACGGTCCCCCCACCGGTGGAGGCGTCTCCGTACCGGTTCGATGAGCCGAGTCGGATGCTCGAGGCGTTCGACGGAGTGGACACCTTCTACAACACGTACTGGGTGAGGTTCGCCCGCGGCTCGGTCAACCATGACCACGCAGTGCGCAACAGCGTGGCGCTCGTCGAAATTGCGGCCAGTGCCGGGGTCCGACGCATGGTGCACGTGAGCATCATGCAGCCGGACCAGAGCTCGCCGTACACCTACCACCGGGGCAAGGCTCTGGTGGAACACGCGGTGATGGAGTCGGGCATGGAGTACGCCATCGTTCGCCCCTCCGTGCTCTTCGGGGGCGAGGACATCCTGCTCAACAACATCGCGTGGCTCTTGCGGCGGCTCCACGTGTTCGCGGTCCCCGGCGACGGGCGCTACGCCGTGCGCCCCACCCACGTCGAGGACCTGGCCGACCTGATGGTGGAGCTGGGATCGACCCGTGACTCGGTCGTGCGAAACGCCGGCGGCCCCGACGTCTTCGAGTTCGGTGCCCTCGTCCGTCTCATTCGCGACGCGGTGGGTGCGAAGGCGTTGGTGGTCAACCTTCCGAAGGCGATGGTGCTCCCGTTGGTCGACGTCGTGAACCGTCTCACGGGTGACGTGACGCTGCATCGCGAGGAGCTCGACGCTTTGATGGACGGCCTCGCCTCGTGCGACGGCGAGGCCGCCGGTCCACGTCGACTCACCGACCACCTCGCGGCACTGGGCTCAGCCTTCGGCGCCAACTACCAATCAGAGGTGGCCCGGAATTTCAGCGTCCGGGCCGAAGAGCCCGAGACTGCAGCCGCGTAGCCAAAGGGGAGGAGAGGCTCAGCGGCGGTTGCGAGCGTTCCGCTCGGCGCGTCGGGCCACTCGTCGGGGCTCGAAGAAGGGTCGCTGCCAGCTGATCCCGAGATGGGTAGCGGCGAACTGCTCGACGGCCTTCGGAAGTCGGCCGTCATGAAGGTCGGTATGGCCGCACGAGCAGGAGATCTCGAAGGTGCGGGCGACGCGCTTCATACCGACAAGACGGTGGTCACCGTCGGCGCTCACCAGGTCGAACCGCTCGCCTCCCGGAACTTCGCCAGCAATCGCAGCTTCCACGAGCTGTTCCCATCCGCCGATCTGGTCAGCAACATCACGGACGTCGAACCACTCTCCCTTTTTCCACCACGGGGACAGCGTGCGGTGCACCAGGAACTCGTCGACCAGCATCCTCTCGATCGGCACTCGTCGGCAGAGCAGGTACTCCACCTCCCGCCAATTGGCAGTCTGGTACGCAGCGAGGCGTCTTCGACGTGGCTTGGCGGTCACGCCGATCTTGACGGGCGTCCACTCTCCCACCTCACCGACGACGTAGATGTACGGCTGCTCTTCGGTCATCGCTGACCAGTCCTGCCTCGACGCTGGACGATTGCCTCGTCATACATCACCCGGGCGTTCCTCCGAGGCTCCAGTTCATCGGACACGCGACAAGGATCGCACGCTGCCTGTCCCCGAGGTGCCGGACGGTGTCGCCGTCCCCGCGTTGGGGACACCGATCAGGCCGCACGAATGCGAGGCTGGAAACATGGGCGACGACCAGGTCTACTCGTGGCGAGACCCCATCACCGAGGACGAGATGGACATGACGGTGATGTCGGTGAATCCCCGAATCGCGGTCGGCGCCCGTGACGACCTCGGCGCTTGATCACGCCGAATGTACGTGGAACGGCCCAACTCGAAACACCGGGCTGGCAGGGGTTGTAACCGAAACGCCCCGATCCCGTGATAGCTCGTGTCACCACAGCGCGTCGGTTCTGTAACCAGTCATCGCCGCCACCCCCGAAACGCCTTTCCCGCAGGGACTTCAGACTTACGTAGAGCGCTGTCTCGGTTCTCGGTATGGTCGGGCTCGCGAGACGACTGACGACCCGGTCGCTCCTCCCCGCACCTGTGGAACGGAAACGCCTGGTGAGTGACGCGAGTTCAGGCGACATCGTGCTCGAAGTCAGCGTGGTCACCCGTTCGCGTCGACCCGGTGTAGAACGACATCCCGACGGACGGCTCACCGTCCGAGTCGCAGCCCCTCCAGTCGATCACGCTGCCAACGACGAAGTGATCCGACTGATCGCGACCGAGTTCGGGATACGCCCGCGATTCGTGTCGATCCTCAAAGGTCACCGATCCCGACACAAGACGCTACGAGTCAGCCGGCCAGCCTGCTGACAGGGTCTGTCGATGTGTGCGGCCGCGTAGCGCGCGGCCGATCCGAGGGTGATTCAGCTGCGTGCCAGTGCTTCCAGCGCTGGGACGTGAGCGGCAGCGGTCGGCATTTCGCCCATCTCCCGGGCGACAATTGCGGCGGCAGTCCGGCAGCGCTCGTCGAGCAGCACACCGTCGAGCGCGGACCCCAGAGACGCCGCGGTGCGCTCATCCTCCTCGCAGAGCATCGCCGCGCCGACCGAGGCGATTGCATCCGCGTTGTCCCATTGATCAGCGAAGAGGGGTACGACGACCTGCGGGACTCCTGCGCCCGCCGCGCCCAGCATCGTGCCGGCGCCCGCGTGCGACAACACCGCCGCGACCCTCCCGAGCACTTGGCTCTGCGGGACGTAGCGCTCGACACGGACGTTGCCGGGCAACTGGCCGAACGCGCCGACATCGGCGTGGGCGCCGGTCGTGACGAGCGCATCGATCTCGCGGTCGCCGATGGCTTCGAGCAGCGCGGACCACGGCGCGTCGGCCGCGGCGCGCTCTGTTCCGAAGGTGACGTACACGGCGGGTCGGGTTGACCCGAACGACGCCAGCCACGGTGGCACCTCGACGGATGGCGACGGTTCGACCGGCTCCGGCCGCGACCGCTCGAACGGCCACCGCGGGTCGGTGAGGAGGCAGGCAGGGAACGGGTGGAGATAGCGGTC